>CAYSSF010000140.1:10291-10865 GCA_964433455.1 uncultured Syntrophaceae bacterium | reverse complement strand
CCCCAACTTCGTATATTTCTTCGGATCCCGCAGAAAATCGATCACCTCCTGGAGCTCGGCTTTGGCCTCTTCAATCCCGGCCACATCGGCAAAGGTAACTTTTTTCGATTTGTCCGTAACCAGACGGGCGCGGCTCTTTCCGAAAGCCATCGCTTTTCCCCCGCCGCCCTGCATCTGCCGCATAAAAAAGATCCAGACTCCGATCAAGAGCAGCATCGGAAGCCAGGAGACCAGCAGCGTCATGTACCAGGGGGAATCATCGACCGGCTTCGCGGAAATCCGGACCCCTCTCTCTTTCAGCAAAGTGATCGCTCCTGCATCCCTGGGGGCATAGGTTCGGAAAGCCGTCCCGCTGGCAAGTTTGCCGGCGATGTTGTCTCCCTGGATGGTCACCTCGGTCACCTGACCCTTGTCGACATGATTCAAAAATTCGCTGTAGATGATCTCCGTCTGGGCGCTCTTCGGCTGATTGAAAAGATGGTAAACCATCACAAAGATGAGGCTGATCACGAGCCACAGCGCAATGTTCTTTTGCAGGGGGTTCAATCCGTTTTCTCCTTTAGTTGAAGAGATG
>CAYSSF010000140.1:0-10281 GCA_964433455.1 uncultured Syntrophaceae bacterium | reverse complement strand
CAATGACAACCGGCTGCCGATCCCATGAGTGTCTGTTCCTTATAATATCAGGTCTATTATTTCAAACCATTTCTGCTTTCAATACCTTTTTCGTCTCTCCGGTCACCCGGACCCGCTCGCTGATCCTTTCGCCGGCGATCCAGATCACGGATCGGGAATCGCAGAGCAGCGGGATCTGCTTCCGGAGCGGCCGGGGAATCTTGCGGTCGATGAAGTACTCGTTCAACTTCTTGTTCCCGCCGCTCCCGAAAAGATCGATTCGCTCGCCGTGCACCGCGCCCCTCAGGATCAGTGGGGGGTTCACGCGTTCATAATCCATGAAAGCCTTCCGCGGCTCTTCTTTCATCTCCCGGAGGGTTGGCTTCCCGATCAGATCGAGATGGATTGTCCTGCCGATTTCCGTCAAATGGACCGTCGCGGGGATCTCCAGCCTGTATTCAAACAGAGGCTGCGATGCTTTTCTTTTCCGGCCTCTCGCTCTCCTATCTCCTGTGCTTCGGATTCGGAGGAGGGTTCCCTCCCGCTCGACAAGGATCCCGAAGGGTAGATCCAGCGAACGGTATCGGCTCTCCATCCCGCGGGCGAGCGCCAGGACTGCCTCGACATGGGCATAACCAACGCCGTTCTTTGAAGGAACTGCGGCCTCCAGCAGCCATTTGACGATGCGTCCCTGGAGCGCCTCGTGCAGCCCGCAAAGGGCGGCAACCGGAACCGCCGCCTCCACGGCGTCCGGAGCAATCCCCCACCCGGCGACGATCCGCCGGACCACACCCTGCAGGTAATCGTCTTCCCCACGGATGATGGCGGCGGTATGGCAGAGCCCCTCGACCAGTCGAGGATTGTAGTTCGCCGTCAATTCCGGAATGAGCCCAACCCGGATCCGGTTGCGGAGGAAAAGAGGGCTCAGGTTGGAACTGTCCGTCATGAACGGGACCCGTTCCTGTCTGAGATATTCAAGGATCTCGGTCCGGCCGACATCCAGCAGCGGACGGATCAGGCGGCCGTCCCGGATCGGCAGGATTCCCCTGAGCCCTTCCGGACCGCTTCCCCGGAGAAGGTGGATCAGTAAGGTTTCCGCCTGGTCATCCCGGTGATGGCCGGTGGCAATCTTGCCGGCCACGCACCGCTTGGCCGTTTCATCCAGAAAGCGATAGCGTTCTTCGCGGCCGATCTCCTCCAGCGACCGCCCCTTCCCTCTCCGCAGCGAATCGACATCGACCCTCCTGGAGATAAAGGCGATTCCCATTTCGTCGCTGAGATGGCGGACAAAGGCCTCTTCACCCTCTGATTCGGCCCCCCGCAGGCCGTGATTCAGGTGGGCCACCGTCAACCGCAGACGAAACTCCTCCGCAAGGCGCGCGAGGATCCGGAGAAGACAGACGGAGTCGGCTCCGCCGGAAACCGCCACCAGCAGATGGTCGCCTTGAACCAGCATGGCATGTTGTTCAATCGTTTTCCTGACTTTATTCAACATCTCCGCAACTCATGCGCAGGACCATGGCTGTTCAAGCGCGCCTGCAATGTGACGGACCGTCTGGCGGTAGACCGCGGCATAGATCTCCGGCGAAAGGAAATAGCCGGGTCGCCGGGTATAAATATCATCCAGCAACTGCTTCACCGTCTCATCGATGGAACCCGTGCGGCGGTAGACCGCCTCGATCGCAGCCCGATATTTTCGGGCCGCGTCGATGCTGTGCATCAGATAGGTTTCCGCCTCCGTTCCCGTCACATACCCGTAATGGTCCGCGCAGAGGATATCGACCGCAAGCGGCTTCAGTTTCTCCAGACTCGCCTGATAGAGGGTATAATTGGAATTCCCCGCGGGGAGGATGATATCCTCATAGGGGATGCCGCCTCCGTCGGAGGGGAAAAGGGCGCACATCTCGGGACAGTATGCGGAGAGCGAGCAGGAGGAGTGGCCCGGGGTCTCCAGGATCCGGACCGTCAGGCCGCCCAGATCGATTTCACTCCCCTCGGAGACCGCCGCACCGGCGATGTCGCTTCGCCAATCGAGATCGGCTCCCTCCAGGCAGCCGGTAAAGCCCATTCGCTCCGCGACGAGGCGACTGAAGGCATTGATCGTCTTGATCGCCTTCGGCATCCGCAGAATTTCCCATGCCCGAGTCGACGCAAAAATATCGAGCGCCGGATAACGGCGCCGGAAGAACGGGACCAGCCCGACGTGATCAAAGTGGGCATGGAGGATCAAAAGTTTCCCGATCTGCCCTTCATCGATCCCGAAATCATGGATCTGTTTTTGGACGACCGGCGCCAGATAGCTCATTCCGCCGCTCAAGATCAGCGAACAGCTCTTGCCCTCCAGCAGATAAACGCCCGACTCCTCCCGCCCCAGATACCAGAGCCGGTCCCGAATCTGACCTGCTTTACGGTTCCTCATCGAACGCCCTCCGATTACTTTCCATGGACCAGGATATTGGCCCCCGCTTTCAGACGCTTCACCAGCCCGTCGAAAGCCTCCTGCTGTTTTTGCCGTTCGAGAAAGGCGCTGATCTGTTTCTTCATTTCACCGTCGAGCTTTGCGACCTCGGCGGTCTGGTGTTCGAGGACCTGGATGATGTGAAACCCGAAGTCCGTTTCGACGACGGGGCCGATCGCATCCTTCTTCTGCGAGAAGGCCGCATCCTCAAACGGCTTGACCATCTGCCCGCGGGTAAAGGTTCCAAGATCCCCGCCGTTCTCTTTGCTCGGGCAATCGGAATTCTTTGCGGCCAGATCGGCAAAATCGGCGCCTGTCAGAAGCTTTTTCCGCAGCTCTTCCGCCTTCGCCTTCTTGTCTGCCTTCAGCTTGTCGGTATCTTCGGGGAGCTTGGACACCAGCAAATGCCGGGCATGAACGGATTCCGGCTTCATGAACTTTTCCCTGTTTTTCTGATAAAAATCGGATGTCTCCTTGTCCGTGACCGTGACCTTTCCGCCGAGCTCCTTCATGACCAGCTTGTTCATTTTGATGTTCATTCCGATCTCCTCGCGCATCTTCGCGATGTCGATCCCGTTTTTCTTCATGAGCTCGTCCAGCGTCTGCCCGGCGGGCAACTGCGCCTTCATGCCTTCGATCACATCGGCAATCTCCTTTTCGCCGGCCGTGACCTTTTTGTCGGCCGCCTCCTTGCCGAGCAGCGTGCGGATCACGAACTCATCGACCAGCCCTTTGCGAATCTCGGCCTTGGCCTGTTCCAGGCGGTCGGCGGGAATCTGGTCCTTGAGCAGCGTCAGTTTCTGTTGCATATCCGTGTTGAGTTGCGCCTTCATCAACTTGACCCCGTCCACCTCCACCGCAATCCCGGCGTCAGACGCCATTTTTTCGGAACCTGCAGGCGGCGCGGCGGGCAAAGCGGCGACCGCGCCCCCCGTTTCAGCCGGACCCGGCGCCATCACCGGTTTGGCCGTCTGCGCCTTCTCCTCTTTTTTGTCGCAGCCGACAGCAAGGCCCAGTATCAGGGAACAAGCCGCCATGATGATCACATACCGTCCTAATTTTTGAATCACGATTCATCCTCCCATCGAAATTGATCTGTTTGATCCCATTGACGGTTCTCTCTGCGGTGACAAGACGAAGCGCGAACCGTTCAAATGGACGGCGGAGTATATGCAAAAGCATTCGGTTCGTCAAGGAGGATGGTCTTGAAAATATAAAAGATGGACGTGATCTACGATTCCGGGAAACGGGATCGCAGCTCTTCAAGAATCCTGAATTGAGCGTCGGGCTCCGGGACTCCGGAGGGAATCCCCGCGATCGACGGAATCGCCTGCCCGGTTCGGTCGAGGAGTTCCTTCAGCCCCTCGAACATCGGGACGGGAGGAAATAGGGAGCGGCTGAGGTGGTGAACGAGCCTCAGCGTCTTCAAACCGTCAAACCAGACATGGAAGTGGCGCCGGAGATGTTCGGCGTCCGGCGAGTTCTTCCGGATGACCGGCCAATCGACCGCGAAACGGGAAAGATCGAGATAGGCCTTCAAGTCCGGATGGATCTTCCGGGCGTCGGCCAGGATCGCATCCGCTTCCCTTTCCGGATCGGCCTCGATCCCGGCCAGCCACTCCCTGAGGATCGCAAAGATTCGGAAATCATGGAGGCGGTATTCATCCATCTCCCCGTTCAGGAAGCGTACCATCCGCTGCCCGGTTCCGAAGGGCACCCGGCCCGAGGGCCGCGAAGAGGGAAATACCGTCGTCGTTCCGATATGGCCGACGTTCCGCAGTTTGGCAAGCTTGTCGAGGAAGTGAAAATCCTCCGCAGCTGTTCGCCGGTTCATCCCCCGGACGGCCGCATACGCCTGCGCCGTACAGGACATCGTCGATCCGATCGCATGAAAGGCATAGGGAGAACCCGCAAATGCGAGGCCCACCACATAGGCCCGCAGAAAGATCTCATAGCAGCAGATCGCCGCGAGCCGCGTTGGATCGGCCGGCTTCTGATGGGCATAGCGAGCGACAGCCGCCGGATCCTCCCTCCTCGAAAAATGGGCGTAAACTGCGGCAAGATAGTTCTCCATCACGAGAGTGTCCGCGTCGAGACAGCAGATCACCCCCCCGCCCGGCCCCTGTCCGCAGAGAACCGAAAGCGCCGCGTCCATGCCGATCTTCCTCGCCGTCCCCACCCCGCCATCGCGGTCCGGGATCTCCGCGCCCGCGGAAGAGGCATCGATGCAGCCAAGCCGCAGCGAGCTTCCGGTGATCCGTTCAAGATCGTCCCTCAGCGCGGCGGGTCCGGCTGCGGAAGGGTTGCGCCCGGCGATGAGCTCCTTGAGGATGGTCAGCGTTTCCTGGTTGTCGCGGATCTCCTCTTCAGCGGCAACAGTGGACCGATGGTTGTTTACGACGCAGACCACGAGGGTCCGGCGGAGTTCGCCGGGGGGATTCGCCGAGAGGGAGGAGAGGGTTAGGAAGAGCGAGAATCTCTCCGCGAGGGCCGGAATCACAACGACCCGGTCCAGATCGGCGATCGATGCCGCCAGAAGGGGACGCAGCGGAGAGACCGCATATTTCTCCAGGTATTTTTCGATGTTCCGGCGATGATTCATTCGGCGGAACCGGCGACCAGGCGAAGCGCGGCCTCCTCGTCGGCGCCTTCGATCCAGTGGATCGCGACGCCGTTTCTCTCCATCCTCCGGAACCAGGTTTCCTGGCGCTTGGCAAACTGATGGATCCGGATATTCAACGTCTGAAACATCTCCTCCGCGGAGATTTTCCGCTGGAGATAAAGAGCGATGTAGCGGTATTCCAGGCCAAAGGCGTCAATCCGCTCCCATCCGATTCCCCGGTCATGAAGGCGCCGGACTTCGTCGATCATGCCGGCGTCCAGACGCATTTTCAGCCGTGCGGTGATCTTCCCGCGCAATGCCTCTCTTTCACGGCGGATCCCGATCACCAGCGGTTGAACGGTCACCGGCAACACCGATGTGCCGGGATGCTCCCGCAGGAACGCGGCGATTTCAATCGCGCGGATGACCCTGTTGCGTTCCAGCAGGTCGGTGCTGTTGTGGGCATCCGGACGAAGCCGTCGGAAACGGCGCTGCAGAAGGTCCATCCCTTCCCCGGACAGTTCGGCGCGGAGGTCGCTGTTTTCCGGAACGGCCGCCAGCCGGTATCCCCGGAGAATCGCATCCAGATAGAGCCCCGTACCTCCCGCCATCAACGGAATCTTTCCGCGCTCTTCAATCTGCCGAAAGGCGCGGTAAAAATGGTCCTGATAGGCAAAGAGGCTGAATTCTTCCCCCGGATCACAGATATCGATCAGGTGAACCGGAACGGCCTCCCCTTCCCGGCTGTATTCAGAGAGCTCCTTTCCGGTGCCCAGATCCATTCCCAGGTAGACCTGACGCGAATCCGCCGAGAGGATCTCTCCGCCGATCCTTCGCGCCAGACGGATGGCCAGTCCCGTCTTGCCGGAGGCGGTCGCCCCCAGGACAACGAGAAGATTGTATCTTTCCCGGAACTTTTGAATCGTGCTCCCCTTCCAGGTCATGGAATGAAAACCCTTCCCTCGATCCGCGCCGTGTTTTGGGAATACGGATGATGCCTCTTTCGACCGGAGACCCGTGCGCAGCCCGGGATCCACGGGTAAAAAAAAGTCCCGGCCGCTTCGGGCGACCGGGACTTCCACGGTTGCAGATGTTCGTCTTATAATGGCTGAACGTTTACCGCGGCAGGTCCCTTTTTGCCCTGCTCGATGTCAAAGCGAATCCTCTGACCCTCATAAAGCGTCTTGAAGCCTTCGCCCTGAATGGCACTGAAATGTACAAATACATCCCCGCCTTCATCATTCTCGATAAAGCCAAACCCCTTTTTCTCATTGAACCACTTTACTTTGCCTTCTGCCAAATCCGTACACCCCCCTTTCCTGAGATTTGTCAAAGCGGGGTTCATAACCCGCAGACACAAAAAAACCACCCCCTTTTCAGGAACGCGCCCTGAAACAGTGGTGGCTTGATTGTTCTGCAAGAGATGAACACCCAACTTTTTCCTGTCCCGCCCTTCATCATTTATCTCATCAAACCCTCTGTACGCGCTACTTCCCGGGCGGATACATTTGCGTAGCATCGATTTTTTGAAAATGCAAGCAATTTTTATCGGATTGATGACAGGCGACCCAGCGGCCTGCGCCATCCGGTTCCAACAGGGGCTCCCGCTGCTCACAGATCCCGACCCGAACCGGACAACGCGGTTGGAAGGCGCACCCCTGCGGGATCGCCGGCGAGGGCGTCTCTCCGCGCAGAACCGTCCGTTCCGATTTGTGCCGCGGGTCCATCGAGGGCACGGCGGAAAGAAGCGCCCGGGTATAGGGATGCGCCGGAGCGCTGCAGATCTGCTCCGCTTCGCCCAACTCAACGATCTTCCCGAGATACATGACGGCAATCCGGTCGCTCATGTGCCGGACCACCGCCAGGTCATGGGCGATGAAGAGATAGGTCAGGTCGAACTCCCGCTGCAGGCACTTCAACAGATTAAGGATCTGAGCCCGTATCGAAACATCCAGGGCCGAAACGGGCTCGTCCGCGACGACCAGTTCCGGATGGAGAATCAGCGCCCTTGCGATTCCGATCCGCTGCCGCTGTCCTCCGCTGAATTCATGCGGATAGCGTGTCAATTGCTCTTCATCCAGACCGACAACGGATGCAAGTTCCTGTAGTTTCTTCTTAATTTCCTCTCGGCCTCCCGGTTGACGGTGGATATGCAGGGGTTCTTCGATGATGGCGCCTGCCGTCTGCCGGGGATTGAGGGAGGAATAGGGGTCCTGAAAGATCATCTGAACCTTCCGGCGGAATGCCTTCAGTTTGCTCCCCTTCCATGCAAAAATATCCTCGCCTTCAAACCGGATCTCCCCCGCCGTCGGCGCTTCCAGTCGCAGGATCATCCGCGCAAGAGTGGACTTTCCGCAGCCGGATTCGCCGACCAGCCCCAGGGTTTCGCCGCGTTCCACCTGAAAGGTCACGCCGTCCACCGCCCGGATGACGCCGGCGCCTTGCGAGAAAAATTGCCCCCGCAGAGGAAAATGCCTCTTCAATGCACGAATGTCGAGCAGCAAGTCATTCATCCCTTTTCCCATACAACCAGCATCGGCATAAATGGTCGGGGGCAACCTCCTCCAGGATGGGCGCCCGCTCGCAGAGGGGGAAAGCCTCGGGACATCGGTCCCGGAAGCGGCACCCCGTCGGAAGATGATACAGCGGAGGCACCACTCCGCGGATGGCCTCCAGAAAACCCTCCCGGACGGCCGGTTCGTTCATCCTCGGGATGGAGTTCATCAACCCGAGGGTGTAGGGATGAAGGGGTATCGGAAAAAGATCGCTGACGGAACCGTATTCCACGATCTGACCGGCGTACATGACGGCCACGATCTCCGCCGCCTCAACGACGACGCCGAGGTCATGGGTAATCAGGACCACGGCCGTTCCCGTCTTCTCCCGGAGGTCGGCGATGAGGTCGATCATCTGCGCCTGGATGGTCACATCGAGCGCGGTCGTCGGTTCATCCGCCAGCATCACCCGGGGCCGGCATGCGAGCGCAATCGCAATCATCACCCTTTGCCGCATGCCGCCGCTCATCTGGTGCGGATAGTCTTTCGCCCGTTTTTCGGGAGAGGGAATGCCGACCATGCGGAGCATTTCCGTGCTTTGGGCGAGGGCCTGCCGGCGGTCCATCCCCTGGTGGAGGCGGAACACCTCGGCGATCTGTTCCCCGACGCGGAAGACCGGGTTCAGCGAGGTCATCGGCTCCTGAAAGATCATCGAGATCTCCCGGCCGCGAATCTTTTGCATCTCCTCTTCGGAGAGCGCGAGAAGGTCACGACCGTTTAACAGGATTTCCCCGCCCGCGATCCGGCCGGGAGGCGAGGGAACGAGCCTCAGGATGGAGAGGGCCAGAACGCTCTTCCCGCACCCGGATTCGCCGACCACCCCGACGGTCCTCCCCGCAGAGACCCGGAGATCAACCCCGTCGACCGCCCGGACGACGCCGCGCTCCGTCTCAAAATGGGTTTGAAGACCTTTGACTTCCAGAATCGGTTCTATTCCGCCGACCATTCCCCGTCGTCCCTATTTCTTGCCGATCAGATACCAGTTCCGAAGAAACTGAACCAGAAGACGGACCCCCACCCCCGAGGCGCCCTTTGGGATGTACGGCTTATCCTTCGCAACGCAAGCGGGACCGGCGATGTCCAGATGCACCCAGGGGGTGTCGCCGGTGAACTTGCTCAGAAACGCGGCCGCCGTGATGGCCCCGCCCGCGCGGCCCCCGGAATTTTTAAAGTCCGCCGCATCTCCCTTGATCAGTTCGTGATACTCCTCCCAAAGCGGCAGCTCCCACACCCTTTCTCCGGTGAGATCGGCGGCCTCGCGGATCTCCCGCTTCAGCTCGTCATCCGTTCCCATCATCCCGATGACATGCTCTCCCAGGGCCACAACGCAGGCCCCCGTGAGGGTCGCCAGATCGATCATTGCGGCGGGCTTGAAACGGGCGGCGTACGCAAGGGCATCCGCGAGGATCAGCCGTCCTTCGGCATCGGTCGTGACAACCTCGATCGTCCGGCCGGAGAGGGAGCTGATGATGTCGCCGGGCTTGTAGGCCTTGCCGCCCGGCAGATTCTCCGTCGCCGGCACGATGCCGACCAGATTCAACGGCAGCCCCAGTTCCGCCGCGGCCCGCACGGTCGCAATCACGGCCGCTCCGCCGGCCATGTCCGTCTTCATCTCGTCCATCTTTTCGGACGGCTTGATGGAGATCCCGCCGCTGTCAAAGGTGATCCCCTTTCCAACCAGCGCGATCACCGGGCTCGACTTCTTCCCGCCGCGGTATTCGAGGATGATCAGTTGGGGCGGCTCGTCGCTGCCCCGGGCCACAGCCAAAAGCGCGTTCATCCCGAGTTCCTTCATCTTTTCGGCATCGAGCACCGTGCAGCGGATGTTCTTTCCCTTGGCGCTCTCCCGCGCCTCGTTTGCGAGATCCTTCGGGGTCATCTCATTGGACGGCGTCGAGACGATATCTCGCGCAAAGGTCACCGCGGCGGCAATAATCTCGGCCGTCCTGGCCGCGGCTTGAACGACCTTGTAGGCCGCCCCGTCGGACTCCAGAAGGGTAAACGCGGTGATCTCGTGGTTCTGTTCCCGATCCACTGTCTTGAACGGCAGGAAGCGATAGAGGCCGAGAACCACCCCCTCCACAACGCCTTCCGCCATCCGTTCAAGCGGCAGGTCGATTCCTTTGAAATCGAGCGCGGAGGAAAACTCGCCGATGTTCAGAGCCCGGATATGCTGCGCCGCTTTGGCATAGGCCCCCCTCAGCCGCTCCAGCGTAAAATCCGTTCTCTTCCCCAGCCCCACCATGACGATCCGTTTGACCGGGAAACCGCCCCGGGTATAGACAACGGAAATCTGATTCATCCGGCCCGTAAAATCGCCGAGACGGATGAGCTCGCCGATCAGACCTCCGCTCCTCTCGTCCAGCGCAAAGGCTGCTCCCTCCAGTGCGGTTTCCCCCTCGAAGTGCGTTATGACGGCCGCTTCGGTATCCTGTTCCGCCAGGCTGCCTTTTCTGACTTGAATCTTCATCTCGCCTCCATGCGATGGTCTGTTCTGGTTTCAATGATGATAACGGTCGTTCTCGGGAACGGGGGCGGCAAAGGTGATTTCCATGGCCGGATCGATCCAGGCGCACTCCCGGAATTCCATGAAAAAAGGGGGCAAGCCGATGATTGCTGCCCCCTTTACGATCTGGAGGCGGCACCCGGACTTGAACCGGGGAATAACGGTTTTGCAGACCGCTGCC
>CAYSSF010000139.1:0-10880 GCA_964433455.1 uncultured Syntrophaceae bacterium | reverse complement strand
TCGTTATCCCCGGCCCTCCCTCGCGGTTGCCATCGTCCGTCGGGGCCGGGCTGCGCTCCGCCCCTCCGGCCGCCTGGCATCCGCGCCCGTCCGCCCCGGTGGGGCTCCCTCCCTGCCTCCGGATCGCGCCTGACGACCGCTTCGCGGCGACAGGCGCAATCCTCCGGCATTTTGTTCTTTTCCTTTGCCCGGTCCCGGCAGACCTCGCTGCGCTCGGACTGCCGGTTGCGGGCGCTCAGTTTCTTTTCGGTCGCCGTGACTCACCCTCCGCTTTGCTCCGGTCGAGACACGTCTCCCTGATTCGCGCCCTCGCCCTCGAAACCGCTGCGCGGATTCCAGGGCGCCGGACGGTCGCTCCGAAAACCCAGGTCAAAAGATGAAACCCGAGATCAGCGAAGGGTGGTTCTGATAGCGAAGGGTGGCGGCGGTCGGCTTTCCATGCTGGCTACCTGTATCGGCGTTCCGCCTCTTTTCCCGCTCCCGGCGTTTCCTCGCATTCTCGGAGACGCCTCGCAGCGGGGCCGGATAAGGATCGGTTCACCGTTTATGGTCGGGGGAAGCGCGATCTTCACGTGTCGTGAATAACATCACATTTCCTTTGAGTTATCTTGGTAATGGTGCTATTTATCGCGACATCTGTATTTGCACGGCGCGGCGCCTCTCAAACAACTTTCCAACCTTTGGAATGGCATTCTCGGTGCCATCGAGACGGAGGGTCCGTATCAGCCTTATGCAAATCGACGTTCTCGATACCATAGAACGGGAGCCCGTGATCGATCACATCCCCTGGCGGAGCCGCTACAAGGGGTCTTCGCCCAGGCCGGCGATTCTTTCTCAGGATCACCGGATCCTTCCCGGTCATTGCCCTGTCCTGGCGTTTGCGCGTGCCGTTGCGTCGTTCGTCAACCATCTTCACCCAGACTCGCTGGCGGCAATGGAGGCCGTACCTTTGCGCCCGAAGCCGCCAAGACGCCGAAGAGAGGCGCTGCCGTCGCGGTGTCGCGGCAGTGGCAAGCGCCTCCCCCGTGCCACCGATCCGCCCCTTCTCCGACCTCTCCTCCTGCCATACAAGCTGCCTACATGCGACCCGGAACAGCGAAAAAGCCCCCACCATCAGGCGCGGGACACTTTGCAGGGAGATGAAGGCGCTTGAGATGAAGCCGATCGTCATCGTACGCGCCTTCAGGACCGATTCCAGTTGATGGTTGATCTTCCCGACGGCCACGACAAGGAAATATCACCGGAAAGCACTGATTGTCGGACGGACTATTCACTCGTTTCTCATGCCGGTTTGCGGCGTCACCGGGAGGAGACGGGGCCTGCTCCGATCCTTTTGAGGTACTGGGACCGGAACGGCGACGCCGGGCCTTTTGGCGGATACGATGCACCGGCGAGCATCGTCCTTGAACTTCCTCTGACGGAGCTGGCACCGCTTCTGACGCAACAGGTGGCCGTAAAGCTTTATCGGCTGGTCCGAAAGCTGTTCGTTATCCCGGATGGTAGGCCGCCCCGTCTGATGCACCTGGGCCGCAGCACCCATGACGTCACCGCTAAGACCGGCGATGATTTGTCGCATATCATCCTCGAACTGCCCCTGTCGGAACTGGCGCGGTTCCTGCCGCAGCGCCTGGCCGTGCGCCTTTGCAATCTGGCCAGGAAAGTCTTTGCCTTCCCTGAAGTGTCTTGCTTTCCCTGCGCACTGGCCGACTTGACCCGAGACCGGGACCTGCTCGCCGCTCTGCGCGGCAAACTGGCCCATGTCAGAACGCTCACGGAGCTGATCGCCGACCCGCCGGTCATCCTGATCGACGAGGGTCAGAAACTGTTCTTCTACCGGGGCATCTCCATCCTGTTGCGTCCCGCTTCCTTCAGCTACGTGCTTATTTTGGCGCGGACGCCCGGTCAATTTGTCATGCGGGAGCGCATCTACCGTCATCTCTGGCCGGGAGAGATGAATTACGAGGGGAGCAACCAGCCTTACGAAAGGCAGATTACGGACCACAAGCGCAGGTTGATTGCCGAGATTCGAAAAGGGATTGCCGGTCGGGTGGAGATTCGGGAAGGAGAGATGGAGGCGCTGATTGCCACGCGCCACAGGATGGGCTACATGCTGAACTTTAGCCGGGAGCACGTCCTGATCCTCGGCAGGAAGGAGCTGCTGACGTTCGCCTGTCTGATCCTTTGGGATCTGGATCGCTTCTTCATGGCGCTGCTCCTCGATACGCCGGGGGTCTTTCTCTGTTGGTGAGGGGGAGATAAAAGGCAGCGCAGGGTCATTGTGAAGGTGGAAAAAAGTATGGCACGCAAATAAAGTGCGATTGAGATATGTTGAAGAACCTGATAATAATCTGACAGCGCATTGCACTTGTATTGGCTGTCGCCACGCAAACGGATATAGCCTATGAAACCGAAAAAAGCTCAAGAAGCGGGGATAAAAGCGCCCATGACCAGCAAGGAACTGGATTATATCATCCAGGAGGGCGAAAGCTAACTGGTCGAATTCAAGGAAAGGGTTAACGCCTCGCTTGCCCGGGAAATCACCGCCTTTGCAAATGCGTCGGGAGGAAGAATATTTATCGGTATTGCCGACGACGGCTCTATTGTCGGTGTAAAGGCCGACAACAAGATCCGCTCCCAGAATCAGGATATTGCCAACAACTGCCAGCCCCCCGTTCCGGTATCCATTGAGTTTGTCGAAGATATCGCTATCGTTCATATCTCTGAAGGAAAAGACAAACCCTATCAGTGTTCCGACGGATTTTTTAGCCGTATGGGACCGAACTCCCAGAAAATGACCAGGGATGAGATCGTCGATTTTCTTCAGGCCGAGGGGAAACTCCGCTTTGAAGAGCAGTTTCACAAGACTTTTGACTTTGCCAGGCATTATGACCCCCTCCGATTGAATGCTTTTCTCAAAATTGCGGGCATCAGCCGCGAGGTCGACGACGAAGTAATCCTTGAAAACCTCGGAGTGGCTGAAAAAATAGACAACCGGCTGCGGATGAAAAATGTCGGTGTCTTGTTTTTCAGCAGATCGATCGAGACGCTCTGCGAGCAGGCAACGATCACCTGCGCCGTGTTTGACGGGACGGAGCGGGTGAATGTCATCAACCGGAAAGATTACCAGGAAGACATCATCACCAACATCAATTACGTCATGCACTTTATCAAGCAGGAACTGCGTGTCCACTACGAGATGACCGGACGACCGCAGCGGGAGGAAGTCTACGAGTTCCCGCTTGACGCCATCCGGGAGGCCGTTGTCAATGCGGTGTCCCACCGGGACTATTTTCAGTATGGCGCCCATACGACCGTTGAAGTGTTCGATGATCGCATCGAGATCAGCAATCCCGGTGGACTTCCCAGGGGGCTGCCGCCCGAAGAATTCGGGAAGAGGGCGATGCGCAGAAACCAGATCATTGCCTCGTTGCTCCAGCGCGTAAAGCTGGTTGAAAACATGGGCACCGGCATCAACAAGATCAGGAGGCTCCTTCGGGAAGCGAAATGTGCCGGTCCGCGTTTTGAATTCGGAAGCTTTTTCACCATTGTATTCCCCCGTGCGGCAAAGAAGGTTGAGCAAGGCACGAAGCCGGTGGGCACTACCCAAGAAACTACCCAAGAAACCGATAAGACTACCCAAGAAACTACCCAAGAAACGGGTATGGCTACCGAAGAAGCAATCCTCCGCCTGTTGCGCGAAGATCCTTCGATCACGCAAAGGAAAATGGCCTCCCAGGTCGGTCTGACACCTGATGGCATCAAGTTCCATATAAACAAATTGAAAGAGAAGGGTATCATCAGGCATGAAGGGCCGACCAAGAAAGGCCGATGGGTGATTATTAATCAGTCCGATGAAGCGGGAGGAAAAGGCGAAAGGAAATGAAGAAGGTTAAGAAGGGATTGGATTGCGTGGCCATGAAGCATTCGATCCAGGAACAGTTAGCGAAAGAGATGAAGGGCATGACCGCCAAGGAACGCATGCAGTATATCAAGCGGCAAGTGCAGCAGAGCCCCTTTGCAGGCACGATCCGGGGAGGTGATGCCGCGATTCGGAAGGCGGACAATGATTAATTTCGCTTTCCTCCTTTCTTGCCACCGTTCGATCCGTTTCACAGGAATGTATTGTTCTTTCCTGCCGTCTTGACTGTCCTTCCAAGAAACCGTCGAAAAAACGCATACCTCTGCAAAATACATTAGTTTTGAAAGCATTTCGGACAACCTGAAATTCTCCGTCCTTTTGCGTAACCATCCAACAGCAGAGATGAATCAACCGAAATAGCCGCCCGTGAAAATATTTTTGACGGCCGCAAAAAAACCGCAACTTTGCCACAACTTTTTTTTCGCTTTGTGTCATTCCTCATCCAAACGCGAAGTTGCCGGCGGGCCCTGATGGGCGCCGCAGGTGTCTCGATGGCTTTTTCGTTGTTGCCGTGGCGAGGGATGGATGATGGCCCGGTCCCGGATACTGAAACCGGAATTCTGGAGCGATGAGACGCTTGCGCTGGTCTCGCGGGAGGCGCGCCTGACCTTCGCGGGGCTTTGGACCTGCTCCGACGACTACGGTGTCACCAAGGGGCACCCGGCCTGGCTCAAGGCGCAGCTCTTTCCCTACGACGTAGACCTGCCGCTTGAGGAGTTCGGGGCATGGCTGGCCGACCTGGAGCGGATCGGCGTCAACAGCATCGGTCTGGTGGATGAGTTTTACTCATCGTGGCCGGCAGTATCGTCAATCCACAGAGACTGAAGACAGAAAGCTGGCCATCAGGATCTTTGACAAATTGAAAGGTGAGATAGCGGAAGGAAAGTGGTTTGAACAACAACAAGGTTAACGGTGTACGTTCAAGGACTTGACCGAGAAGTATATGGCCGAGTATTCAGCGGTGAATAAAGCAGAATCCTCCCAGCGGAGGGATAAAAGTCTATTCAATCACCTCAACGAAGCCTTCGGTCATTACGACCTGACGGAAATTACTCCTGCAATGATCTCCGATTACAAGGTGCAGCGCAGAGGTGAGGGAGTTAGTCCTCGAACGATCAATTACGAGCTCACGGTCATGAGCCATGTCTTCACCATTGCCATGACGGAGTGGCAATTGGCCGTCGATAATCCGGTCAAGCGGGTCAGGAAGGAGCGGATCAACAATAAGCTTGAACGATGGCTCACGACGGAAGAAGAGGTAAAACTGCTCAAGGCTTCTCCACAGTGGATTCAGGACATCATCGTCTTTGCCATCAACACGGGCATGCGGCAGGGCGAGATCCTGGACCTGAAGTGGGGGCAGATAGACATGGACCGGCGCACCTTGACGATTTCCGAGCAAAAGAACCGGAGCGTCGATACGCTGCCGCTGAATGGAAGCGCCATGAAGATCCTGACGGCGCGTTATCGAGAGGGCGTGAATTTGGATCGCTACGTCTTCCCCAATGGCTGCCGGCACAGGATCGTCGCCAGCAACCTGATGCGGGCCTATCGTCAGGCCGTCGAGGAAGCGGGGATTGCCAAGATCCGTTTTCACGATTTGCGGCATACCTTCGCTTCAAGGCTGGTGCAGAACGGGGCGGATCTCTTTGCGGTTCAGAAGCTCGGCAGATGGAAAAACACGTCCATGGTCATGAGGTATGCGCACCATTACACGGAAAGCCTGAGAGCGACGATCGAGATGATGGACGGAGGCAAGAAGCAAATTATCACAAATTTATCACAGTCGCCGAAAAGGAGGATTTCAACGCCGCGGCTCCGACTTGTAAGTGGCTGATTTTTAAATGGTGCCCCTGCCGCGATTCGAACGCGGGGCCTGCGGATTAGGAATCCGTCGCTCTATCCGTCTGAGCTACAGGGGCTTTTCCGATGAGAGATGGCCCGTCTAACACGCTTTGCGGCGGGTGTCAATATCTGATCTCCCCGCCAGACTCCGGGAAACCGGTGGTCCGATGAAGCGGATCCATCCGGCGGTCCCGTATTTTTTGAACCCGTACCATGCTGCCCCTTGGTCAGCGGGAACCGGTCCCACCTATGCTCTGAGAATGATGCGGGCGTCTGCCACCACGCAGCGGTCGGCGGAGCAGAGAAGCGGATTGATGTCGATGGATTCGATTCGGCCTTCCAGTTCCATGACCAGAGAAGAGAAGGCGAGGAGGGTTTCCGTCAGCTTCACCCGATCCACCGGCGCCGCACCCCGGAACCCCTCGATCAACCGGTGGGCTTTGAGGCCTCCGATCATCGCCAGGGCATCCTTTTCGGTCAGGGGCGCCATCCTCAGGGCGACATCCTGGTAGATCTCCACGCCGGTGCCTCCCATTCCCAGAAGAACCATCGGGCCGAACTGCATGTCGATCTTCGCCCCCAGAATGAGCTCGATTCCGGAGAGCATCTCTTCCACAAGGACGCCCAGGAAACCGTCCAGGCCCCGAAATCGTTCAAAGACCTCCGCCAGGCGCCCGTCGTCGCCGATCCCGACCGCGACGCCGCCCACATCCGATTTGTGGATGATCCGGGGCGAGACAACTTTGGCGACCACGGGATACCCGATTTCACCGGCGAACTGGATCGCATCTTCCACGGTCCGGGCAACGGAAAAACGGGGCACGGTGAATCCGGCCAGCGAGAAGAGCCGCTTGGCATCGGCCTCGAGGACCCAGCCGTTGCCGCCCGCCTCCTCGATGATCCGAAGGATCTCTTCATGGGATTGGATCATGGCCTGTTCCTCCTGAGCGCCTTGACCATGAGCACCGCGCCTTCGATGGAGGGCGACACGGGGGCGCCGTTGAGTTCAAAACCTTCGATCAGCATGGCGTACTTTTCCACGTGAGGAACGTAAGCGATCAAAGGCTTTCCGGACCGGGTCGCGACGCTGCTGAGTTTGGCGCCGAGATCGGCGGTGATCCCCGGAATATAGGGGAGCAGAAGCGCCAGCACGCAGTCGATCTCCTCCATCGTAAAGAGGGTCTCCGCGGTGGCGACGAAGTCGTCGTCGATTCCGCTTCCGGTGAGGTCGATCGGGTTTGCGAGCGAGGCGATCTCCCGGACACTGGGGCTGAGGTTCTTGCGGAGCGTTTCTCTCGCATCTTCGGGCAGTGTGGGAACGTCGATCCCATGAGCGGTACAGGCGTCGATGGCCATCGCTCCGTGCCCGCCGCTGACCGTAACGATTCCGACCCTGCCCCGGATCGGCGTGGCGTAGGCGCTCAGCGACTCGCAGAAGGAGACCATTTCCAGTTCGTTTGACGCTTCCACGATCCCGTACTGGGAAAGGGCCGCGGAAAAATTTGCATAGTCTCCCGCGAGCGATGCCGTATGGCTGGAGACGGCCCGGCTCCCGCCCTCGCTCTTTCCGGCCTTCAGAACGATAACCGGTTTGCCGCACTTGCCGGCGTTCTGCACAAAGGCCCTCCCCTCGTTTGGGCCGAAGCCTTCGATGTAGAAGGCGATCACCCGGGTGGCCGGGTCCTGTGCGAGATAGTCGAGGAGATCCAGTTCGCCCAGCAGCGCCTTGTTCCCGATGCTGACCGCCTTGGCAAGCCCGACGCCCTCGCCGGCGAACTTGATCAGATGGTCCACGAGGATGCCCCCGCTCTGACTTACGAAAGATACGTTCCCGATGGCAGGCTTCACCATGCGTTCGCCCGGCAGGAAGAAGGTGTCCACATGGGAGGGGACGTAGATCCCGAGACAGTTGGGTCCGATAAAGGGGAAGGTCGCCTCCTGTGCGATCGCGACAATCCGCTCCTGCAGCTCCCGCTTGCCGATCTCCGCAAACCCCCCCGAGATGACGGTTGCGGAGCGGGCCTTCGCCCGGATGCAATCGGACAGCACCTCCGGCACGAAATCGGCCCTCACCGCGATCACCGCGAGGTCAATCGGTTCGGGAATCTCCGAGATGCTCCGGTGAATCGGCTGGCCGTTCACGGTTCCGCCGCGGGGGTTGACGCCATAGACCTTCACCGGGTAGCGAAGAAGGTTCTTTGTGAAGATCTCGTTGGCCGGATGGCGGTAGTTGCTCGATGAGACCCCGAATACCGCCATGGTCCGGGGTTCGAAGAGGGGTTTGAGATTCATGATGCTCTCCCTTTTTATCGCCTTAGCGGCCGTTCGGCGCGAACAGGGCCTCGACGAACTCATCGGCCCGGAAGGGGCGGAGGTCATCCAACTGCTCTCCGACGCCGATATAGCGGAGCGGAATCCCCAGTTCCTGTGCAATCCGAACGACGACGCCCCCCTTTGAACTTCCGTCCAGCTTCGTCAGGATGAGGCCCGTAACGCCGATTTCCTCCTTGAACATCTTCGCCTGGGCGATCGCATTCTGGCCGGTCGTCGCGTCGAGGACGAGCAGCACCTCCTGCGGCGCGCCGGGTAGTTCGCGCGCCATGATCCTCTTCATTTTCTTCAGCTCCTCCATCAGGTTTACCTTCGTATGGAGGCGACCGGCCGTGTCGATGATGACCACACCCGGAGGGCCGGCCTTGGCGGCGCGGATTGCATCGAAGACGACGGCCGCGGGGTCGGCGTTGGCGCCTTGCCGGATCAGCGGGACATTCACCCGTTTTGCCCAGACCTCCAACTGCTCGATGGCCGCCGCCCTGAACGTGTCGGCGGCGACGAGCGTTACCGCGCGTCCCTCCTCCTTCAGGTTGCGGGCGAGTTTGCCGATGGTCGTGGTCTTGCCGGTGCCGTTGACCCCGACGACCATGATCGTGAAGGTCTTGTCCCTTGGGATCAAGAGCGGCGCCTCGTTCCTGAGCAGGATCTCCCGCATCGTCTCCCGGAGGACCTTTTTAAGGACTTCAGGGCTGGCGAGCTCCTTGCGCTTCACCTTCTCCTTCAGGGATCCGATCAGTTCAGCGGTGAAGGACGGTCCCACGTCCGCAACGATGAGCGCCTCCTCCAGTTCGTCGAAGAGCGCCTGGTCGATCTCCTTGCTCCCGAGCAGGATGTCGTCGACGTCCGTCAGAAGGAGCTTCCGGGTTTTGGCAAGCCCTGATTTCAGACGGTCGAAGAACCCTTTTTTATCATTATTCTGTTCCATGAATCCATTCCTGAAATGATTTTCGCGTAGCCCTTGCTCCCGCCATACGGATGAGAAGATGACCGCGTGTGGGCCGTTATAACCGTTTTCCCATGCGGATGTAAAGCCTATGTTCCGGCGGCTATTTTTCCCATTGACACAAAGGATCGCTTTTTCTATCTTGATCCTCGAAAAAACGCGTCTTTACGGGAATCGGATTGATGGTTGCGTTTATTTTTAGAGGTACCATTCATGGGGGAAAACTTGCCGGATGACCGGATTAAAAACCGCGCGCCTGAAAAAAGGGGGGTCGCCGACGTCGTGAACGCAACAACGACGCCCGGAACAAAGAACCTCTATAACAAGATGGAGTGGGCGGGCGCATTCGGCGACGTCGGCACCCTGATTCCTTTTGTGGTGGTTTACATCACCATCGTGAAGGTGGAACCGCTAGGCCTTCTTCTCATGTTCGGCGTTGCTTTGCTGGCGTCCGGCCTCTATTACCGGACGCCGCTGCCGATCCAGCCCATGAAGGCCATCGGAGCGGCAGCCGTTGCCGGAGGCATCAGCCCGGCGGCCCTTTTCGGCGCGGGGCTCACCACGGGCCTTTTCTGGCTTCTGGCCGGCGCGACCGGGGCCATCCGACCGATCTCCAGGCTGGCAACCAAGCCGGTCATACGCGGCATCATGCTGGGTCTGGGACTCTCCTTCATGGTGGACGGTGTCCACCGCATGACGTCGGCGCCGCTCCTTGCGGGCATCGCGCTCGTTGTCACGTACCTTCTTCTGACGAACCCCAGGATTCCGGCCATGTTCATGCTTCTCGTCATCGGCGCCGTCTCCGCGGTGATCATGGACCCTCAACTGATGTCGGAACTGGCCAAGATCCGTATCGGCTTCAAGCTGCCGGTCTTCAGCCTCTCCGCGATGACCTGGAACGATCTTGTCGTGGGCACGCTGCTCTTCACACTCCCCCAGATCCCGTTGACTTTGGGCAACGCGGTCATCGCCATTGTCGCCGAGAACAACGCGCTCTTTCCGGACAGAAAGGTCACGGAAAAGAAGATCGCCATCTCTCAGGGCGTCATGAACCTGGTTGCGCCCATCTTCGGCGGGGTTCCCATGTGCCACGGCGCCGGCGGGATGGCCGGGCACGTCCGCTTTGGGGCGAAGACGGGCGGGGCGCTGGTCATCCTTGGAAGCCTCCTCGTATTGATCGCCCTGTTTTTCAGCGATTCCGTGGCCGTCTTTTTCAGGATATTCCCCAACGCGATCCTCGGCGTGATCCTGTTCTTCGCGGGTTCGGAACTGGCGATCGTCGTCAGGGACATCGGCGACAAGAAATCCGATTTCTATGTGATGCTCGTCGTCGCCGCCTTTGCCATGTGGAACATGGGTGTCGCGTTCCTGGTCGGGGTCATTCTGGACAACTCGCTGCGGCGGGGCTGGCTGAAGATATGATGCGCTGTCATGAAATCAGTTGAGACTCACCGATACGAGTGTGGAGACCCCCTGCTTCAGCAGCGTGACGCCGTAAAGGCTGTCGGCGATTTCCATTGATTTCTTGTTGTGGGTGGTCATCAGGATCTGGGATTGGTCCGCGGTTTCCTTGACCAGGCGGTTGAAAAGCGCGATGTTCGTGTCGTCGAGCGCCGCATCCACCTCGTCCAGCAGAACGAAGGGCACGGGGCGGTAGAGCAGGATCGAGAAGATCAGCGCGATCGCCGACAGAGACTTCTCGCCGCCGGAGAGGAGCGTGACGCTCTGTGTCCGTTTCCCCGGGATCCGGATCTCGATGTCCACGCCTGTTTCGAGCAGGTCGTTCTCGTCGGTCAGGCTGAGCTCGGCCCGGCCGCCGGGGAAGAGGCGGGAGAAGAC
>CAYSSF010000138.1:0-10912 GCA_964433455.1 uncultured Syntrophaceae bacterium | reverse complement strand
TAAAAATGCGTTTGACCACCCGATCGGTTGCCCGCCCCTTGCGGAGATCATCCGGAGCAAGGAGAAACCGGCGGCGGAACTGACCGCCGCGGTGACCGTCTCCGACATCACGCGGCCCGTCCCCTACCACGGGGAGAACGGCCTCCTCCAGCCGCTGCTGAACCGGCTGGAAGCGGAGGGAATCTCCCGCGAAAACATCACGATCGTGATCGGAAACGGGATGCACCGGCCGAGCACCCAAGCCGAACGGGTCGAGATTTTGGGCGAAGAGATCCTCCGGGACTACCCCGTGATCGACCACGACTGCGAGGCGCTCCCGTCGCTTACCTTCATCGGCAAGAGCCCGACCGGCGGGGATGTCTTCGTCAACAGCGCCTTTTCCCGGGCCGACCTCCGGATCGCCACGGGCCTCGTGGAGAGCCACTTCATGGCGGGGCTCTCCGGCGGACGGAAGGCGATCTGCCCGGGCCTCGTCGACAAGCGGACCATCGAGAAGTTCCACAGCCCCGCGTTCCTCGAATCCCCCTTCGCGCAGAACCTGATCCTCCGGCAGAACCCCTGCCACGAAGAGTCCCTCGCGATCGCGCGGACCGTGGGCGTCGATTTTATCGTCAACACGACGCTCGACCGCGACATGCGTCTGACCGGCGTCTTCGCAGGGGATCTCGAAGCGGCCCACGAGGCGGCGGCCGACCTCATCCGGGAGACCGTCTCCATCCCGGTGGAGAGGGAGTACGACATCGTCCTCACCCACGGCGGCTATGTCGGCCGGAACCACTACCAGGCGGTGAAGGCCGCCCACAACGCCCTCCCGGCGATCCGGAAGGGGGGAATCCTGATCCTCGCCACCGACAACCGCGACGAGGAGCCGATCGGCGGGCCGGAATACAAGAGCCTCCTCCACATGCTCAAGATCCAGGGGGCCGATCACTACATGCGCATGATCGGGGCGCCCGGCTGGCGCTTCACGAAGGACCAGTGGGAGCCGGAGATGTGGGCAAAGGTATTCCGGAAGATCGACGAGGAGCGGTTTTTCTACTGCACGCATACGATCCCGCGGGAAACCTACGACCTGCTGCCCGGCCGGTGCGGCCTCGACTGCCTGGCGGGAGAGGATTGCTCCGACCCCGTCCAGGCGGTCCGGGAGATGGTTGAAACCGCCCTCCGTTTTGCCGTCGCCGATTACCGAAAAAAGGGCGTCGAACCGTCGGTAGCCTTCATCCGGGAGGGGCCCTACGCAATCCCCTATCTCGCGACGGAAAAGGCGACAGCCCGTTGACATTATTTTTCCTTGATATTCCCACAATTTTTCTGTATCGTCTTCCGCAAGAATCATCTTGAAATCGTTAGTGTTTACACGATGTCGGGAGCAACTTTCTGAAATGCATCTGCAGACCATACCGGAGAACAAGGGGACAGAAGAATGAACTCAGCCCATGAAAAGGTGTTGACGGAGATGACAGCGGCTATCGTCCAGGTGGCTGATCCGGAAGCCATAATTCTTTTCGGCTCTCACGCACGGGGTACAGCCAATGCGGATTCGGACGTAGATTTGCTCGTCGTGGAGAAAACTGAGCCGGGAATGCCTTGGAATCGGCGGCAGGAAACGGCCCGCATTCGCCGAGCTCTGTCCGGTTTCAGGATGCCCAAGGATATCCTGGTGTACAGTGCCGATGAAGCGGCAAAGTGGCGACATTCAGTCAATCACATCATTGCCCACTGCTATCAGGAAGGGAAAATTCTTTATGAAAGATCCTGAACACGCAAAAATGATGCTGAGAGCGGCGGCAAATGATCTTCGCGCTATTGAGGGCATGACCGATCCGGAAATGTTCTCTGACGAAATTTTCGGTTTCCACGCGCAGCAGGTCGTTGAAAAGTCCCTGAAAGCCCTACTGAGTATGGAAGGGATTGCCTATCCCAAGATCCACGATCTGGAAGCCTTGTTCAGCCTGCTCGACAACAACAACGTCACGTTGCCGGATGAATATCTAACTCTCATGGACCTGACAGACTTTGCCGTACAGTTTCGCTACGAAGCCTTCACCAATTCCGAAAGCGGGTTGGATCGAGCGCAAGTAATTTGCGAGACAAAAAGCCTCTTAAAATACGTCGCGGCAAATATCGTATAGAGTGCAGCGATCATAATCGCTTAAAATAACCGGGGTATTTACGCTTTTTATCATACAGGAGTAATTGGATGTTCCCCGATTGCGCCGATCCTATCCAGCACTTGAAAGTATATCAATATGAATGAAACAGGGAGGTTGTGATGGAACCAGAGGTCTTCAACTGGGATGAGACGATGAAACTGGTCGCATTGCCTGATATCACGATCAACCTTTGGGAATCTTTGCACGTCAGAGGCCGCAAGAGAATGGGGCGATCTAAAGAAGAAAGGGCGACGGCCCGTTGAACGCGGTCATCCTGGCGGAACACCTCCGCAAGACCTTTGGTTCGCTCGTCGCCGTCGACGACCTCTCCTTTTCGGTCGCCGCCGGGGAGTGCTTCGGAATCCTCGGTCCCAACGGGGCGGGGAAGACCTCCACGATCCGGATGGTCTACGCATTCTCCCCGCCGAGCGGGGGAACGCTCCATGTGCTGGGCCTCGACATCACCCGGCAGGCGCGCGCGGTAAAATCCCGGATCGGCGTCTGCCAGCAGGAGAACAACATCGATCCGGACCTCAACGTCCTCCAGAACCTCGAGGTCTTCGCCCGCTACTTCAACATCCCCGCGGCCGAGGCGACGCGGCGCTCCCGGGAGCTCCTGCGCTTCATGGCCCTCGACCACAGGGAAACCTCCCGCGCGGTCGACCTCTCGGGCGGGATGATTCGGCGTCTTGTGATGGCAAGGGCGCTCCTCAACCGGCCGGAGCTCCTGATCCTCGACGAGCCGACGACGGGTCTCGACCCCCAGTCGCGCCACCAGGTCTGGGAGCGTCTGGAGGAGCTCAGGGCGGACGGGCTTTCCATTTTGCTTACGACCCACAATATGGACGAGGCCTCCCGCCTCTGCGACCGGTTGATCATCGTGGACCGGGGACGCCTGCTGGTCGAGGGGAAGCCGGCCGAACTGGTCCGCCGGCACGTCGGCCGCCATGTCATCGAGGTTGTCGATCCGGCGGAGGGGCTGCCGGCCTTCCTCCGCGAACGGGGGGCGCCGTTCGAAAACATCGGCCACCGGCTGATCGTCGATCTGGAGGACGGCGCCGCCCTCTACCGGGAGATCGAAGAGCGTTTCTGCGATAACGGCGGGTGCGTCATGCGAATGGCCACGCTGGAAGATGTGTTCCTGAGGCTGACGGGAAGGGAATTGAGAGAATGAAACTCTATCCGGAACTCTCCCGCCGCTTTTTTCGGGTCTGGCAGAGAAACTTGACCGTCTACCGGCAGAGCTGGAAGATCAGCTTCATCCCGCCGCTGCTCGAGCCCCTCTTCTACCTGCTCGCCTTCGGCATCGGCCTGGGAACGCTCGTCGGAAACATCCGCTACGGCGGAACGGAAATTCCCTACGTCCGGTTCATCGCCCCGGCGCTCATCGCGATCACGGTGATGAACAGCTCCTTTTTCGAAAACACCTACGGTTCGTTCGTCCGGATGTACTACCAGAAGACCTTCGACGCAATGATGGCGACGCCGCTCACCGTGGAGGAGATCATTGCCGGCGAGATCATCTGGGGGGCGACCAAGGCGGTCATCGCGACGGCAATCATGATGGTCGTGATCAGCCTCTTCGGCCTGATCCGCTACCCGGAGGGGCTGCTCCTGCTGCCGCTCGCCTTTCTGGGGGGGCTCGCCTTCGGCGCGGCGGGGATGGTCTGCACATCGCTGGTTCCAAACATCGAGCTCTTCAACCTGCCGGTCTTTCTCTTTATTACGCCGATGTTCCTCTTCGGTGGAACCTTCTTCCCCGTGGAGAACCTGCCCGGCTGGGCGCAGACCATGGCCGCTCTTATCCCGCTTACCCACCTGGTTGATCTCTCCCGGGCCTTCACGAACGGCCGGATCGACGCCGGGCTCCTGCCGGGAGTCGTCTACCTCGCCGCCTTCGCCGCGATAGCCTTTCCACTGGCGCTCTACAAAATGCGCAAAAGGCTGATCAAATGAAAAATACCGCAGAGGTTAAACCCGGCCTGCATGTCCATATCGTTTTATCCACTGACATCCAAAAGGAGGCCACCGATGTCAGAGGCGCCTTGGTCTACGATATCGACGGCGCTGATGTTATCCTTTCCCAGACCAATCCGCCATTTACGGAAGGACGGCACATCGGAAAAGATGTCTCTGTGACCTATCTGACCAGAGAAAAAAGTGGCGTGGCGCGCTATGGTTTTGACGGAAAAGTGGTCGGCGTCATCAAGGCGTACAACCTATTTTCGTCAGAGACGGTTCCGGCGATTCGGGTAAATAGGCAGACCGGCTTCCAACGGTATGATCTGAGGATGCATTACCGGCTAAAGCCAAAACTGAATGATGACTCTCTCGCCCTCTACCGGGAAAACGAGAAGGTGAATCTCTTGGATATCTCCATCGGCGGCGCCCGTTTCTGCCACAAAGGCAATCCCTCTATTGAACAGCGTGAAACAGAAAAAATGATCTTGTCCATAGACGGACAGCGGTTCCGGATCGATGTCCGGAATTGCGCTTTCCGCGCTCCGTCGGCTGCCGGACGGCGGTCGGAATTACAGTACCGGGAGGTTCAATTCCTGAATATGGACAAAACCTGCAATCGTTTGTTGAATGTAAAGATATTTGCGCTTCAGAGAAAGATGCTCTCCCGAGGGTGATGCCGCCCCCTTTCACAAACCACTCAAGATTTACGGGCAGGATGACGATAAGATATCGACAGAACCGGGAAAGGACGTTGACCTGTGAGGATCGGTCGACGCAAAGGGGACCTGCAAAGCCGTATGGTGTCGAGGGGATCGGAATGATGGAGATGAAGTTGCCGCAGGCGGAGGCATTGCTGGGTGAGGATGTCGTGATTGGCCGGGCGAAGACCTGGAGGATCTCGACGTACCTCTGTCATGCCGCCGGGCGTCGCGATCCAGCGGAATACTGGGCCTACGCCGTGTGGGACGATGCGAAACGCGATTGGATCGAACCGACCTCGGTGTTCCGCAAGCTTTCCGACCTCGTGGCGCACTGCCAGAGCAAGGGGCAATGGAACGTCGATCCCCCGAAAAGCCTTGCACTCCCGCCCACCCGAGGTCAATAACCGAGATGCTGCGAACCCAGCTTGTCCATAACAAAGAGGTGTACCTATCCTATAATCGTTTCCGAAAGAAGCTATTTACCGAACTGGCCCCGAAAGACGGGGAATCGATCCTCTATCTGCTTCCGTGGATGTTGAGCGTCAACCATCCCGCCGTGCCCGGTTATCTTCCGGATCTAAAAAAGCCCATTGCGATTTTTGGCGCAGCCGCGGATCAGGCGCTTCTCAGGCGGGAGCCATCCTTCATGAGGCTCTTTGGCATCAGGGAAAGCGCCCCGCTTCGCAGGTCGTCCACTTGCGCCTCCCTCATCGAGGGCCTCTATACCATCGGGAGCGCCGGCACGATCAGCCAAACCGCATCGTCGGACTGTGACATCTGGGTCTGCATCGAAAAGGCGAATTTCGACGGAGGGGCCAAAGACCAGCTTCTGCAGAAGCTCAGTCTCGTCAAGGACTGGATGGATTCCAACCTGAAGCTGCCCGTCTATTTTTTCCTCTGCGACGTCGAAGACATCCGGCATTCCCGTTTCGGGGTCGTCGACGGGGAAAGCTCGGGGAGCGCACAGTACAACGTCCTCAAGGAAGAGTTTTTCCGGACCTCGATCCTGATCAGCGGCAAAATCCCCCTTTGGTGGGTCTGCTTCGATCCCGATGAAAGTATCGATTATCAGGTGTTTTCCACGCAGTACGCCCGCGGTCAATTTGATGAATACGATTTTGTCGACCTGGGGACGCTGGAATCCGTCGACGATGATGAGTATTTCGGCGCGGCGCTGTGGCAGTTCAACAAGGCATTGACCCACCCCCTGAAATCGGTCATCAAAATGCTCCTTCTGGAAATGCTCCTGATTTCCCACGGGAAGGGGCTGCTCTGTCATCGCTTCCGCGATGCGATTTTAAGCCAGCAGGCGCCCTTCGTTTTTCACGACCCGAGCGTCTTTACGCTCAAGGCCATCCTTGAATACAACGAGGGCGCTCATCCGGACTCGCTGGAGTTTATCAAGCAGTGCGGTTATCTGCGCTACGACATCAAATTTTACTCAAAAAAACGGACCATTAAAGAAGATCAGGCGAAGGAGATCTTCGACGCCTATCCGCTGACGAAAGAACAGGTCGGGCAGTTGAACGCCTTTGCTGAATGTCGGTTGCTGGAGCAGTTGGATTTCGGGGAGAAGATCTTTACCCTACTGCTGGACATCTACAGAAGGGTCATGGCCTCCCAGAAAGGCGACAGCAAGATTTCGAAAAAGGACATGACGATCATCGGTAAAAAATTGGCGTCCTGTCTGGAAAAGAAGCCGAACAAGATCCCCTTGATTCACAAGCCCATCGACAACTTGAACCTTCCCACGCTCACCTTTCAGAGCGAAACGGATGGGTGGCGCGTTTGCGCTTCAGGAGATTCAATCAGGCCGGTTGTGGCCGGCGCCGATATCGTTTGCTGCATCGGCTACCTGATTTGGAATGATCTCTTTGATGCCTCCAGCGTCCGCATGATCCCCAATGCGACGCCGGTCAGCATTCAGGAAATCAAAAACCTGGCGAAACGGATCAGGGAAGTATTCGGGTTTTTTGACATTACCGGAGTCGATTTCGATCACTTCCAGGAAGAGGAGAAGGTGACCAAGATGCTCGTCATCATCAATTTCGAGAATCCCGGCAACGCCCATCAGATCACCAATCTCAGCATCCTCTATGCCAATCACTGGGGAGAGCTCTTCTGCCGGCGGTTCAACTCTCCATACCGGTTCAAAACATTCATCGATCAGAGCGGCCGGATCTTTTCACGGACGGAGATGCACTATCATATCCAGCGGAGCAACCTTCACTACGAGAAGATCATCGAAAGATCGAAAAAGCTCGTCCAGCAGATCTTTTCCGGCATCTCCTCCGCCGAACCATAACCTCCGCGCTTTACCGCTCCATTCCCGTGCCGACACCCGGATGATTGGCCCTTGAAACAGGGAGCGCATTTGAGTATAAGGTCACAGATGCGCCGCGGTTACTTTTTTTACACGAAAAGAGATCAGGAGCCCATAAATGCCGAAAATTCCTGTGTCAAAACTTGAGCCCGGGATGACGCTGGCCAAGCCGGTCGCTACGAAGAGCGGAATGGTCATGCTTGGGGAAGGGACGCAGCTTACCGCCAAATGGATTGAAAGAATTCAGGATATCGGCATTGCCCATGCCTTTGTGGAAGGTCCGTCCGCGCAAGTCCTCTCGAAGGAAGAAGCCCTGGACAACCTTAATTTACGGTTTTCCCATGTTGCAGGCAAGCCATACATGAATGTGATCAAAAAAATCGTCAAAGAACATATTGAAGGCCTGTATGAGTAATATCGATCCCAAAGTCCTGCGCCAAAAAGTGGAAAACCTCAATACCCTTCCAACGGTTCCCGGTGCGCTACAACGGCTTTCGGCAATCATGGAGAAACCGCGCATTACGCTTGTGGAAATCAGCGCTTTCATTTCCAACGACCCGGCCTTGACCACCAAAGTCCTGAAAATGGTCAATTCCGCCATTTACGGTTTCCCGGGCAGGATTGCCTCCGTTTCCCATGCGACGATGCTTTTGGGACTGAACGTGATCAAAGGGCTGCTGTTGGGGGTTTCCGTCTTTGAATGGATGCAGAAGACCATGAAGGGGCTTTACGAGCACTCCCTGGCCTGCGCCGTTGCTTCCCGTGTCATCGCCCAGAAGAAGGGACTGAAAGAGCCGGAGGAGGTGTCCGTTGCCGGACTGCTGCACGATATCGGCAAGGTCATCCTGACGATCGAATTCCCGGAACGATATCAAGCAGCCATGGATGAAGCCCGTGAAAAAAGCATCTCGATGTTCGACGCAGAAAAAAATCAGTTCAACGCGACCCACGCCAATGTCGGCGGCTGGCTTGCGGAAAAATGGCGTTTCCCGCGCAACCTGATTGACGTCATCGAATGTCATCATCGGCCGACGCTGGCAAAACACGCGCCGATGGAAACAGCCATCGTGCATATGGCAGACCTTCTTGCCCGCGCCCGCGGATTCGGCTTTGCCGGAGAAATTTTTGTTCCCGAAATCGATGCCGCCGCCTATGAACGTCTCAAACTTTCAGAGAGTGATCTGAAGGACGTGCTGCGAGAGATGGAAGACAGCATGGAATCCACCGAAGACAGTGCATAAATATATGAAAACGATCGTTATCATTAGCGGGGACGTCATTCTGAACACTTCGCTGGAACGCTGCACAAAAGGCCTCTACCAGTGCGTTATCTTCAGTAAAATGACTTCCGCGCTTGACTATATTTACAATTCCATTCCGAATTTAATCGTCATCGGCGTCGTGAATGATGATCCGATTGCCGTCCATATCATCAATGACATCAAAGCGGATCCGCTGTTCTATCAATTGCCGGTGCTGGCCGTCCTGCCCGATCAATTTAATATGGATCATCTGAATTCCTTAATGGTGGAAGATTACATCTGGAGAGCGGATATTGAACGTGATTTTCTTGCGCGCGTCAACTTATCCATATTCCGTTCCGAAAGAATTGTGGAAATTAACCCGCTGACGCGCCTGCCGGGGAATATTTCCATCAGCAGGGAGATCCAGGAGAGGCTTGAAAAGAATAAAGATTTCGCCTTTTGTTACGCCGACCTCGATGATTTTAAACCGTTTAATGACCGTTACGGCTTCAGCCGCGGCGACGAAGTCATTAAAATGACCGGCCGGCTGATTTTAGGCATTGTGAAAGCCAAACAGCCGCAGGGCAGTTTTGTGGGTCATGTCGGCGGAGATGATTTCGTTTTTATTATCGATACCGACCTGGTTGAGGAAGCGGCAGCGGAGATCATTCGGGCTTTCGACAGCCTGATTCCCGGCTGCTACGACCGGGAAGATTCAACCCTGGGATTCATTGAATCCGTCGACCGCCAGGGAAAGGCATCCCGTTTTGCCATGATCGGCATTTCCATCGGCATTACGGAAACACGCTCCCACCTTTTTTCCCATTATGGCGAGGTAACCCAGTTGGCGGCCGAAATGAAAAAATTTACCAAACAATTCAAAGGGAGTTGTTTTAAATCGGACAGAAGGCAGCGAACGGATGAATTCGGATAATGGGAAGTCCGGAAATCAACGCCCCCCTTCATTTTTTCATCAAGTGAGGATAAATGTTCAACAAAATCAGATATTCCCTGCAATCCCACAACAACGCCTTCAATGTCACCTTTTGTTTTGCCGTCAGCGAGGACCGGTAAATTATCAAGCGCATTTGCACGAGCCAGATCACCAACAACAGGTGTATACGTTCTGCCAGCAATCTTATACGAATCTTCAATTTTCCATCCTCCCTCTTTACCGGGTCACTGCGGCCGTTCATGATGATTATCGACTTGATTTGCCGCAACCTTTAGGCCAAACGGAAAAACTTTTTTAAGCAACGATGAAGAAGTCTTTACCCTGTGAAGAACCGGGCTGGAACCGGTCGGGCTCACGGCGTCGACTCGACGTACTGGACGATCCTCTCGCCGAGGGTCCGGACAACCTGTTCGAACTTCACCTCGTCCCGTTCGAGCAGCGTCATCCGGAAACCGGGCAGGTCGGTGAAGAAGGAGGTCAGCGGGATCACGCAGATCCCGGTGGCGCCGAGGAGATAATAGACGAAGCGCTTGTCGGGTTCGATCGGTTCCGCAACCAGGCTATCGATGTAGGTCCGGACATCCTCCAGCGGAATCGGCAGAAACTGGCGGTTGTTGAGAACCGCTTCGTTGAAGACCACCGTCATGTAGAATGCGCCGCAGGTCCGGTTCACCATCACATAGGGGAGGTCCTTGAGGATCCCGTAGGCGATGTTGGAGAGCTTTTCATAGTGGCGGAGCCTCTCCTGCAGGTAGGGCTGGTACTGCGGGTGGGTCATGATCCTCGGGATCGCCATCTGCGGAAGGGTCGTCGAGCAGACCTCCGACATCTTCTGGGTCAGGATCGCGTCGATGTAGCGGGCGAAAGTCTCGTCCTTGTCCGCGTTGTAGATCTCCATCCAGCCGCAGCGGGAACCGGGCCAGGGGAACTCCTTCGAGATTCCCTTCATCGCGATCCCCGGAACCTCGCCGATGATGTCCGACATCGGTAACGTCTTCTTCCCGTTGAAGACGATGTTGTGGTAGGTCTCGTCGAAGATCAAAAAGAGGTCGAAGCGGCGGGCAATGTCGACGATCCGGACGAGCGTCTCCTCGGGATAGACAAAACCGGTGGGGTTGTCCGGATTGATGACAAGGATGCCGACGATCGCCTTGTGGCTCTTCACCTTCCGCTCCAGTTCGTTGATGTCCGGCGACCAGTCGCAGTAGGGGTTCATCCGGTAGGTGTTCGGCGGGAAGGAGGCGTGGTGGACCTCCGCGAGCAGGTGCGTGGAGTAGGTCGGCTCCGGCATGATGATCCGCACGTCGAGGCGGATCGCGCTGTAGGCGCGGGCGATGGCGTCGCCGAGACCGTTGAAGAAGATGATGTCGTCCGGCGTGATCTGCGCCTTGCCGCGGCGGTTGACCTTTTCGGCGAGGAATTCGCGCGTCGCGTCCATCCCCTTCGTCGGGGAATAGCCGTAGGTGCAATCTTCGCGCAGCAGGTCGGCGAGGACCTCCCGCATCCATTCGGGGACCTTTTCCCCCTTCTGGACCGGATCGCCCCCGAGGCGGAGCTGATCGGCGCGGTGAACA
>CAYSSF010000137.1:0-10921 GCA_964433455.1 uncultured Syntrophaceae bacterium | reverse complement strand
GTACGCCTCATTCCTCAGGAGTCGCGCGCCTTGCCTCTGGAGCTTTTTACGAAGCCGCCCCGAACCGGATGGTTTTGTGGATTCTTTTGGGGAGTATCACCAGTGAAGATCGCCTATTTCGACTGCTTCGCGGGAATCAGCGGCGACATGACGCTCGGGGCGCTGATTGGCGCCGGGGCGGACCCGGTGCGGCTCCGGGACGGGCTCGCCTCTCTGGGCGTCGGCGGGTACACCATCGAAGTTGGCAGGAAGATCAAGGGGCCAATTGAGGCCACGGATGTCCGGGTGGCCCTCGATGAACCCCGCCTCCCCCATCACCGGGGGTTGAATGAGATCCTGGAAATGATCCGTAGCGCGGACCTCTCCGACCGCGTAAAGCAAACCGCCGGGCGCATCTTCAACCGGCTTGCGGAGGCCGAAGGCCGGGTGCACGGCCGCTCTCCGGAGGAGGTCCACTTCCACGAAGTGGGTGCGGTGGACGCCATCGTCGATATCGTCGGCACAGCCATCTGTCTGGAGATGATCGGCTGGCCGAAGGTCGTCGCCGGTCCGATGCCGACCTTTCATGGTTACACAACGGGCGCCCACGGCATATTCCCGCTGCCCGCGCCGGCCACCACCGAGATCCTGCGGGGCGTGCCCTGGCGGAAGCTGGACATCGAAGGGGAACTGGTCACGCCGACGGGCGCTGCGATCATTGCGGAGATCGCATCGAGTTTCGGAAAGATGCCCGCGATGACCGTCGAGAAGATCGGCTATGGAGCCGGGAAGAGCGATTTCGACATCCCGAACGTGCTTCGGGTCATGATCGGCGAGGAGTCCGTAGCCTACGCGGGGACACGATTTGGATCATATCCCCAAGGCGTCACCGTGATCGAAACGAACATCGACGACTTGAACCCGCAGTTTTACGAAACCGCGATGGAGCGGCTTTTCGCAGCGGGTGCGCTCGATGTCTTCCTGGCCCCGATCCAGATGAAGAAGAACCGTCCGGGAACGCTTCTCTCGGTGATCTGCGATCCGGACCGGGCCGAAGCCCTCGCCGCCGTCGTCCTGGCCGAGACCTCGACGCTGGGCGTCCGGATGTCGCGGTGGGAACGCATCTGCCTGGATCGCCGCTGGGAGGAGGTCGTCACCTCGTTCGGGACGATCCGGATCAAGATCGGAGAGAGGGACGGCAAAACGATCACGGCCTCCCCCGAATACGAGGATTGCAAGCGGGCCGCGGCCGAATACGGCGTGGCCATCCGGCAAGTTTACGAAAACGCAATGGTTCTGTTCAGGATGGAAAGGAACCCATGATTATGACCCACAATTTCAACTGCATCGCCACCGGCATCGGCAGCATGCCGGGCGCCGATCCGGGCAAGGCCGTGGAACTGTCGCTCCGCTATCTGCCCGAGGCGCCGATCTGGCCGCAACTGCCGCAAAGGGAGTTCCGCGACCACATGGATGTGCAATACAGCGAATCCTTGCCCGGACTCTGGATCGACGAGGCCGGCGGAAAGGTTTCCTTCAACACGACCGGGGATCTCACGGCGGCCCTCGAGAAATTCTTCGAACGCTACCTGGAAAAGGATTACGGCTTCTTCCGGATCACCGAGAGATACGCGCCCGGGTTTTATGCGCTGCTCCGGGCGCTGAAAAAGCAGTCCCTTTCGAAAGTTCGGTATATCAAGGGTCACGTCACCGGTCCGCTGACCGCCGGCACATCGTTCAAAGACGAAACCGGCAAAGACATCATCCACAATGAACTCTTCTTCGACGCCGTGGTCAAGGGGCTCGCGATGAAGGCGGCGTGGCAAATCGAGGAGTTGAAGCCCTTCGGCAAACCGGTTATTATTTTCATCGACGAACCGGCCATGGAATCGCTCGGATCCGCATTCTCCGCCGTATCTTCGGAGCTCGTCGCGGAGAAGCTGAACGAACTCGCCGACACCATCCATGAGCTGGGAGGCCTTGCCGGCATCCACTGCTGCGGCAACGCCGACTGGTCCATGATCTTGAATACCCGTGTCGATATCGTGAACTTCGACGCCTTCGGGTATATGGAAAAGGTGATGCTCTACCCTGCCGATATGAAAAGGTTCTTTGGTCGCGGGGGCGCTCTCGCCTGGGGTATTGTTCCGACAGGCGCATTCACCGGGAACGAAACCGTCGATCAGCTCGTATCAAAACTGGAAGAGGGGATCGGGCGTCTCGAGCAGGCGGGCATCGATCGGCAAAGCATCCTGCGGCAGAGCCTCATCACCCCTTCCTGCGGCATGGGCAGCCTGACCCCGCACCAGGCTGAAACGATCCTGAAGCTGCTGAGAGAGGTATCAAACCGGATGCAGAAAAAAGTGGTTTAACCCGTGAATACCAGGAGTAGGCGCTTTTTTAGACGGGGGGCATTCGCCCCGGAACGGGATATCCCGAAACCGGCAACCGAACAACCATAGACGTAAGGAGGAACTTATGACCACACCCCAACATTGCCCAGGATTTGAACAGATGAAGTACCTGAAGTCTTTTGTCTGCAAATGCCCGAATTGCGGAAAAGATGCGGAAATTTTCTCCGATGAGTTTGACAAGAAACATTTCTGCAGGGGTTGCCGGCAGGAGATCGACTTCACCAAGTGCAGCCTGGAGTCCGGGGTATAAGTTCGAGGAAACTCGGAACCATTGGATGCCGTTCGGGCCTTTGACTCGCGGCGCCGTCCTGCCGCCCCGGCTGCTTCGAAACAGCACCCGGCCATTTCCGGCCGACGGCTCTTGAAAAAGAGCCGCTGGACCGGTTATGTTTTGCCGGCGCCGGAGTATAATAAAGAAGGTCCCGGCCTGTCACTCGAGTTTAAAAACCGTTCAGGAATCTAAAGCCTCTCGCCCGGTGAATCATCCTCAAGGTTCTTTGCTGTCGATATTTTTTGTTAACGCCTCGATCGCCATACTGCGAAGCTTTTCCATACAGTCCAGTTCTTCATCGGTCAGCAAGCACCCCTTTTCCTTCTTGTCCGCGTAAAACATTCCGATGCACCCCCCCTTTACCGTCAGGGGGTAGATCAGAAACGACGGCGCTCCGACGATCTTCTGGTACCATTCGGGAATATTTCGGGAGATATTGGGGGCCGTCGCATCATGGATGACGAGCCCTTTCTGCTGGGAGATTCCGACATTGAAGATGTCGTTGCTCTGACCGGTCAGGAACTGGAAACGTTTGACAATATCATCTGCATTCTCTCCAAGCCCGAAACGCGCTGCCATTTTTGATTTTGCGGTATCCATGAAACAGAAAATAACACGGTAGAATTCAAAGCCCCGATACATCGTCTCGATGATCATGGACATCACATCACTGAGGATGTAATTGCCCGCCATCGCATCGGCTATCTCACGAAGGCCGTCGGTCAGGATGTCGGCACGCTTCTCCTTGACTTTATCCGAAGGCAGAGATGCGGTGAAACCGGCTATGGCGGGAGTGGAGCGGGGCTTATGGATTCCCGTGGCTTTTCCCGCATCCGCTTCGATGCGCTGGCCTTCCCGGCGTTTGTTTTGCTGGTGTTGCATTTGCCGGCGTTGAATCAGATCTTTTAAAAAAACACTGCTTTTCCGATCCGCCCGGATGATATCGGAGTATTGATCTATCTTGGCCATGGACGATGTTATGACGGACTCCATTTGATCCACAGGCAGGGGAATGCTGTTTTGGTAGCGAATCGACATATCGGATAATGCAGATGTGCGGTCATCATCCTGGGTATTCATAAAACAACTGAATAAATCATTAGAATAGTTGGAGAGGTTTCGCAGGACCTCATTTTCCGTCCTCGGCTGTGCGATCACCCCGGCAGGAGGGGTTTCCATGCTCCGGACAATTTTATCGGGGAAATTCCATGATCGCGATACAGCCATTCCCAGGTCGGCATAGGTGACCCCCATAACGGATCGGGACGCCATGGCCTCATCGAACCCCTTCTGGTCCATCCTCTTTTTGATCTCTGCATGCTCTTCCGGCAAATAGCAGATGGTCAGCATCTTCCCGAGACTGTGAAGCATGGCGCAAATGAAGACTTCTTCCTTTCCCCCCAGTTTCATATTATCGGCGACATCCATTGCGATCAGACCGCTCATGCAGGAACTGATCGCAATCTCTTTGAGCTCCGTCGCCTGTGCCTTGCTCTGGAGGTGTTCAAAAATCAGCAGGGTGGCGGCGATCATGCGGATCTTTTCAAACCCAAGGAGAAGCACTGCCTTGGAGACGGTCGCCACCTTGCCCGACAGCGTGGCATACAGCGCTGAGTTTACGACTTTGAGAAGCTTGTTTGTCAGGGAATAGTCCTTCAGGATGATTTTGGCCAGATCGCCCGCGGAAGAAAAGGTGATTGTGGTCAGAGAGGAGAGTTTGCTGTTGATCTCGACAATATGTTCAGAAAAGGTTGGAAGATCGCCTTTATGGCGCATCCGCCTCATAATAAATTCAACCGTGCTGTGCGTCTCGCCGACGATCCCTTTTTCTGTCCGCTCTTCCGGGCTCATATGGACCTCAAGATGTTTTCTCGATCTCCGGGGCATTCGGATAACAGATGTTAACACATTATACACCGTCGGTCCCGATCATTTTCATGCCTCCCTTTTGCTCGGCTTCGCCGTCCCGGAAAGCTCCGGAATTACGGACGTCCCTGGAACGACAACGGAAGCTCCAGGTTGTTCTCTTCGAGGAAGGGCTTGTTCGAGAGGATCTCCGCCGACGGACCGTCCGCCACCACCGCGCCCCCTCCGATCACGATGCACCGTTCGCAGACATCAAGGATCAGGTCGAGGTCGTGGGAGGCAATGATCTTGGAATGTTTGAAGGTCTTGAGCAACGTAATCAACGATCGCCTCGACCTCGGGTCCAGGTTTGCGGCGGGCTCGTCCATCGCCAGGATATCGGGTCCCATGGCCATCACCGACGCGATTGCGACGGCGCTCTTCTGTCCGCTGGAGAGATGGTGCGGCGGCTTGTCCTGAAGGGCAAGGCTATTGACCATGCCGAGCGCTTTCATGACCCGCTCCCGTACGGCCGCCTCATCCATTCCGAGGTTGAGCGGGCCGAAGGCGACATCGTCAAAAACGGTCGGCATGAAGAGTTGATCATCGGGATTCTGGAAGACAATCCCGACCTTCTTCCGGATCTCCCGCCTTGTCTTTGCAGTCAGGATAAGATCGCCGATGGTGATCGATCCCGACGTCGGCATCAGGTATCCGTTCATGTGCTGGAGAAGCGTGGATTTTCCAGCTCCGTTGGCGCCGACGACGCCGACGGACTCACCATGGGTGACGCGGAAATTGACCCCATTGAGCGCTTCCGTACCATCCGGGTAACGGAAGAAAACGTTCTTAAACTCGACGATGTGATGGCTCATCCAAACAGCTCCTGCGCAATCCGACCGATCCCTTCGGTGACAGGGAAGAAGCGGAAAACCAAAAGACAGGCAATCATCACAGACAGAAACCCCAGATCGGACAGGACGATACGGGATTTCTTGAGAGTCCGGATGTCTCCCTGAAACCCCCGGGAGAGCATGGCGTAGTAGATCCTCTCCGCACGGTCCACCGTTCGGAGAAAGAGGACGCCGATCATCCGCACAAACACCTTGACGCCTGCACGGCGCGTCCCGAATGACCGCATCTCGCGCGCACGGATCATCCGCATCGCCTCCTCCATGAGGACAAAGAGATAGCGGTACAGGAAACAGAGCTGTGAAACGAAGAGCGGTGGGAAGCCCAGTCTGCGCAAGGCATGGCAAACGCCCGGAAACGAGGTCGTTGCGATGAGCAGGAGCGCCGCGCTGATCGTGAGCAAAAACTTCAGGATAATCGAGAGAAATGAGAGCCATCCCCCGGATATGGGAACCCCCAGGATGACAGCAACGGTCCTGGTATCCAGGAACGGGTTGAAGATGCCGATGAAAATCGCGAACGGTGAAACAGCGATCATCTTCTTCACAATGAACCGGACGGGAATTTCGCCCAAGGTCATCAAAAGCACCGGAAACAGAAAAAACGGCGCCAACGCCACGACTTCGTACTTCGGAAAAGAGATGACGGTGAGCAGAAACAGCATCGTGGCGATCACCTTGGCACGCGGATCAAGATGATGCACACAGGTCTCCCGGTAGGAGAGCCGATCCAGGCGGCCGACATCAAAATATTTCTCGTCAAAGGTCATCGGTCCGTTCCGGAGAAGCGAGACTGCATGTTAAAAGTGCATGTTGCGGCACATGTATACCGGCAGACACCGGCAAGGTAGCCGGTACAAATATCTGGTGTCGGGCTTGCGGCGTCACCGTTAACCCTGTCTTCGCCGGGCAAACCTGATTCCCATGCCGATGAAGAGGATCGTACCGAGGACGATGGCAGCGCCCAAGATACCGGATGCGGAGGTTCCGGCATCGATCCCCGGCCATGAAGGAGGCGCTTCATTCTTTGATTCAGCCCCTGAAGGCTTGAAGCCGTAATCGGGAAGGAAGGCCGTCTTTTCCTGGAACCTCTTGAGGGCCGCGGCAACTCCATGCTCCTGCTCCGGCAACTCGCCTTTGCCGGTCACCTTTTCGATGGACCATTCCAGACCATCCGGATGCGTCGAAGCGAACCAGGAGAGCGCCCCGCCCGTTATGACGGCCAATACGGCAAACGTCATCATGACCTTCTTCAGCGAAACCTCCGCACCCAGAGGACGGGATACGGCGATGCTATCGAGAATCTCCGGTCTGGCGCTGCGCACATAATTGATGACACCGGCGGTTACAAACCCTTCCGCGATACCGATGGCCAGGTGTATCGGCTGCATCATCAGCACAAAGGCGCTGAAGGGCAGTTCGCTCTTGCCGGAGAGGAGTGTTTCCACGACAACGGAAAAAGCTCCGAGCTGCAATGCCACGACAACGCTCACAATAGAAGCGACAAGGATGCGCCCGTGGCTTTTGCTCTCTCCCACCCACGGTTTGTAGATCAACGGATAGACAATGTAGCAGGAATAAACGCCGAGGTTCCAGATGTTGCAGCCGAGGGCGAGCAGGCCGCCGTCGGCGAAGAAGAGCGCCTGGACCGTCAGGACAGAGGCCATGACAAGAAAGGCTGCATGGGGACCCAGGAGGACGGCGAGAATCATCCCTCCTCCCAGGTGTCCGCTCGATCCGGTCCCGGGGATCGTTAAATTGATCATCTGCGCCGCGAAAATGAAGGCGCCGATGACACCCATCAAAGGGATCATTCGGTCATCGATCCGTTCCTTCAGCTTCTTCGAGGCATACCCCCCTACCAAGGCCGTTCCGGCCCACAATGTCGTCCCCACGGCGGGGGACAGCAACGCATCTGCCATGTGCATGTTCGTTTCCCCTCTTAACAATAGAGCGATGATTTTCAAGGCTTAATGCCATGATATTGTAATTCGTAACACTTTCAGACAAAAAAATAATACGCTACTCTAATCGATCTCTTTTCCCGTGCTCGACATGCTCAGGGTTACGTGACGGACCGCTTTGATCGACCGAAGCGCGTCGGCAAGTCTCTGGACCTCTTCCGCCTTCCCCCGCGCAGCCACAATCTCAAGGCAGTTATGGTGATCGAGATGGATGTGCTGGGTGGAGATAATCGCCTTTTGGAAGTCGTGCTGCATATCCATCACACGAATCAAAACATCTCGTTTGTGATGATCGTAAATGAGCGTGATCGTACCGACCACATCGCTGCCGCTCTTCCATTCCTGCTGGACCAGTTCCGTGCGGATCAGGTCCCGCAGGGCCTCCGAGCGGTTGGTGTACTGTTTTTCCCGGATCAGGAGATCAAACCTGTCCAGCAGGGATTTTTCCAGCGAAACGCCGAAGCGAACCAGTTCAGACATCAGATCACCGTGTCACGTTGCGCGGCCTTGTAACACCACCCACAGGCGCTGTCAAGAACTTTTGTGATGCGATTTATCATCTCTCATCGATAATTCTGAATTCATAGCCGCGCTCGGAGATCTCTACCGCGTTGAGAACCTTGACCCCCTGAGACTCCAGACCCTTCACCAAAGCCTCTTTGGAAGCGCCGGTCAGTTTGACCGTGATGATGCGATCAGTTGCATCCTTGCCGCTGAAGGTCGCAAGACTGAGAATATTGCCGTTTTCCTTAACAATCTCGTTGGCAATTCCGGCCAGGGCTCCTTTTTTTTCGGTTACATCCAGCGTCAGGCGGAGGCCTTTGTCGCGCCCCCCCAGAATTTCCACGAAGGTCTTGAAGATATCGGTCTCGGTGATGATGCCGACCAGTTTGTTATCCTTCAGGACAGGCAAACTGCCGATCTTGTGATCGACCATGATGCGGGCCGCCTCTTCCAGCGGACAGTCGCCTCCGACGGCAATCAACCGCTTGGTCATCAGGCTCTTCATGGTCATTTTGGAGAGCAGATAGTGCACCTCGAAGACGCTGAGGCTGGTAGCCGGCGAAGGAGAGGCGGAGAAGAGATCCTTGTCTGCAACAATGCCGATCAGGCGTCCGTCCTTGTTGACTACGGGCAGTCGGCGGATTTTTTTCTCCTTCATCAGATGCAGCGCGTCTTGGAAAGAAGAGTCCTCGGTAACCGTAATGGGGTTGGGGGTCATGCGATCTTTGACTTGCATCGGTCTTTCCTCCTGACAAGATTTATTTGGGGTGTATAAAGGAGCGGCCGGCCTGATGCCGGACAGAGACAAGGGACCGTCCAAATGCGATGCGGCTATAGCATTGAACACCACTGTTTGTCAATAACTATCGATCAATCGACCTAGGCGGGACGTTTGACCTTCTATCCCGGAGGGGTATCGTATTTCTCTCACCAACCCCGTATTTCCTTCTCGCCCATAAAAAATATGAAAATATTCTTGACAGACAGACGCCTTCCGAATATAGTCCCGCAAAACTAACCCGCCAAACTAAAATAGTCTTTTTGTACGCCGCGTCGGGCAGAACATGGAAAGCCGGATTATTTCCGGTTTGCGTGAGTTTTTTTCTGTTTTTTTCGCGTGTCTTGGGAGGCGTGAGTGGGAGAGAACCGCATTAAGGAAGAAATCGTCCTGAAGGGCGAGCAGGCCACGCTTCTAGAGAAAACACCTGTTTTTCTTAGTAACTTTCAAATACCCGTTATGCAAATCAGATGGACCATTTCAGCAACCATATATTTTTTTGAAAACTTGAAAAGTAGAACAGCAGCGAAACTCCCCGTGGCAAGCCGCGGGGCATCCTTAGCGTAGCGTGTTGGCTGGGCAGGCGCTTGCGAAAATCCGCAAGCGCCTATGTCGATCAGGGGAATGCTCCACTTCCCTTTATAACACATTCGGTAAGGCATCCATTCGTCCCCGCAGCAAGCCGCGGGGTATTCTGCAAAGGTTTTTGATAAAAGCAGACGGTTGCCGTTTATGTTGCGAATAGGGCCCGAAAAGAAAGAAGGAGGTCTTGAGTATTGAGCGTATCAAACGAGATAAAACCAGGTGATGTCCTTCTGGAACTTGATGGAGTTCGGATGTCGTTCGGCAGGGTATGCGCACTGGACGGCATCAGCGTCAAAATCAAAAAAGGCGAGATCCATTCGGTTATAGGACCAAACGGCGCCGGTAAGACGGTGATGATGAACTGCATCAGCGGTCTTTACCATCCGCAGAAGGGGAGTATTCATTACAAGGGGGAGAAGATCAACCACCTGAAACCCCATGAACGGGCCGAACTGGGAATCGCAAGAACCTTTCAAAAGGTGGAGGTCTTCGGGGGCATGACGGTCCTCGATAATATCCGCCTTGGCCGCCATATTCATTACAAGTCCGGCATATTGAGCGGCTCAATCTATCTAGGAAAAACAGCAACAGAAGAAATTGAGCACAGGAAGTTTATTGAAGAGGAGATCATAGATCTTCTTGAGATAGAACATATCCGCCATAAACCGGTAGGAATGCTTCCCTACGGTCTCCAGAAAAGGGTTGAACTTGGACGGGCGATAGCCCTCGAACCGGAGCTTCTCATTCTTGACGAGCCTCTGGCCGGCCTGAACCTTGAAGAGGTGGAAGACATGGCCCGTTTCATCCTCGATATCAATCAGGAGATGCGGTGGAAAATAACATGCCTTTTGGTTGAGCATGACATGGGGGTGGTGATGGACCTTTCCGACAATGTCTATGTTCTCAATTTCGGTAATATGATTGTCGACGGCCCCCCTGAGGAGATCCAGAAAAATCCTGAGGTGATCAAGGCATATCTCGGTGAAGAGGACTTATATGCAACAAGGAAATAAAGCGGATTTCAGAGCCATGGATAAAATAACAAAAGAGTTGACCATCCCCAAGCTCTTTTACAATCAGGCGAAAAAGTATGGAAAAGACCGGGTTGCCATGCGGGAGAAGGAGTTCGGCATATGGCGGCCCTTTACCTGGCTCGACTATCTTGAAAATGTCAAACATATCGCTCTCGGGCTTGTCAGCCTCGGTCTTGAAGAAGGCGACAAGGTGGCGATGATCGGAGACAACCGTCCGGAGGGGCTCTGGGCCGAGATGGGGGCGTTGTGCGCAAGGGGCGTCGGGGTCTGGCTTTTCCAGGACTCCCTGATGAATGAAGTAAAGTATATTATCGACCATTCGGACACCAAATTCATTGTGGGGGAAGGACAGGAAGAGGTTGACAAGGCCATTTCCATAATCGGTGAATGTCCTAAACTGAAAAAAATCATCTGGGATGACCCCAAGGGTATGCGCAACTACGATCAGGACTATCTTATCAGCCTGAAAGAAGTGATGCGCCTGGGGAGGGAGCTTGAAAAGGAAAAACCGGATCTGTTCGAGGAGCTGATCAGCAAAGGGCATGGGGACGAGGTGGCGCTCCTCTTTTATACTTCAGGAACCACAGCGCTTCCGAAAGGCGTTCTTCTTTCCCATTATAACATGCTTACGATGGG
>CAYSSF010000136.1:0-10990 GCA_964433455.1 uncultured Syntrophaceae bacterium | reverse complement strand
GACCGAGGTGAAATCCCCCTCCGAGGCGACCGGGAAGCCGGCCTCGATGATGTCCACACCCATTTTCTCGAGCTGGCGGGCGATCCGCAGCTTCTCGTCCGGGTTCATGCTCGCCCCCGGCGACTGCTCGCCGTCCCGAAGCGTCGTGTCGAAGATGAATACCCGCTCTTCCGCTTTCCGGCCCTCTGTCGATTCCATGATCTGCTCCTTTTCACAAAAATAAAAAAGGCCATGGGTTTTGCCGCCCATGGCCTTTTGGTTTCGTCTATGATCTTGCAGTTCTACGAATGTCCGAAAAACGACGGGTGGCGGCGCCTGTGTGAAAGGTGAAGAAGGGCGAGTCCCAAAAGGAGGGAAAGGACCGTAATGCTACCGATATTCGCTCTTGCCGCAACTGCCGTCATGAAACAACCCCGTTGCCGTTTCTCCCGCCGACCTCATGCTGTCGAGGCGCTCGCGGATACCGCCGATCCCCGGCGGGAGTCGTTATCTAATGTAAACCGGAAATGCTGTCAAGTTTTTTCTAACGGATTATAGATTCACGACCACGCGCAGCGCGTCGCCGGGACGCTGATCCACCAAATCGAGGGCCGCCTTGACGTGGTCGAGATCGAAGCGGTGGGTGATCAAGCCGTGCAGATCCACTTTCCCGCCTTCCGCGATCTTGATCCCCATATGGAAATCTTTGGGCGCCATCCCTTTGCTGCCGATGAGTTTGATCTCCTTGTAGTACATGGCGTAACCGTTGAAGTTGTCCATGGCCGCGGGCGCAATCCCGAAGAACAGCACGGTTCCGCCGAGACGCACCATCTCCATGGCCTGGCGGAGCGTGGCGCTGGAGCCGACGCATTCGATGGCCAGATCGACGCCCAAACCGCCGGTGGCCTCCTTGACCGCCGAAACGGGATCGACCTTGCCGGCGTTGATGACCGTTGCGCCGTATTCCTTTGCGATGTCGAGTTTCCACTGGCTGCGGGCAATCGCAAAAACGGGTTCGGCGCCGCTGATCACGGACAGTCTGGTCTGCAGCAGGCCGGCCGCCCCCTGGCCGATCACGGCAACGGTTTCTCCGGGGGTGATCCGGATCTTTTCATGGGAACGGAAGACGGTGGCCAGCGCGATCAGCGAGGTGCCGTCTTCATAGGAGATGGCGTCCGGAATCTTGATGCAGTTGTAATCGGGAACGGCGACGTACTCGGCGAACGTTCCGTCCACCTCCCTGCCCATCAAACCGCCGCTGGGACAGAGATTGACCTTCCCGGCATAGCAGTAGGCGCAATGACGGCAGAAGATGAGGGAATTCAGCACAACCCGGTCCCCGACCTGAAAATCGGTCACGTCCCGGCCCACTTCCACAACCTCGCCGGTTGATTCGTGTCCCTGGATCACGGGCAGCCCGGGGACGAAGATTTTCCCCGTATAGATGCCGACGTCCGTACCGCAGACGGCCGTAGCCTTTACATTCACCACAACCTGACCGGGCTGCGCCGTCGGACGGGGAACCTCTTCCACGATGATGTCATGGGGCCGATAGAGTACCGCTGCTTTCATATCACCTCTGCAGAATCAATGGGGCCAGCCGCCTATTTTCGCAATTCATGCAGCGCCTTGCCGGAGAGGGCCTGGTCAAGCAGTTGCATCGGATGAAGGACGGCGATCCGGTCCCGGTCGCCCATATTGCCGCCGATCGTCACCCGGCACCCGGGGCACCCGGTCGCAAAGCAGCAGGCGCCCGTTTCGCGGATGTGCCGGATCTTCTTTTCCGTGATCCCTTTCGACACCGCGGGGAAATCAAACTGGAAAGAGCCGCCCCCGCCGCAACAGGCATTGGCCTCCGCCATCTCCACATATTCGACCTGGGGGAGCGCCTTCAGGATCTTCCGCGGGGCGTCGCTCACCCCCTGCGCGCGGACCAGGTGGCATGGGTCATGATAGGTCACCCGGATTTTTTCGCCTTTGTGCTCCTTCGGCAGCGGGAGTTCGCCCAGCCTGTCGGCGACATATTCCATCACATCGAAGGTCTTCCCTTTCAGGATTTCCGCCTGGGCGGTATCCAACCCTTTTCGCTTCAGGAGCGCGATATACTCCTTCCGGAAGGCGGCGCCGCAGGTGGCGCAGTCGACCAGCACCGCATCGACGGCCGCCCGGGAGAGGGCGGCGATGTTCTTGTTGACATTTTCCAGCGGGATATCCCCTTCGCCGGAGAGGATCGCGGCGATCCCGCAACAATCCTGGGCCGCGGGGATCTCGATCTCCACCCCGAGCCGCTTCAGGACATTGACGACCGCCTGCCCCACATCCCCGGCGAAATAGTTGGTAAAACAGCCGGTGAAATAGAAGACGCGCCCCTTCGGTTCGCCGTCGGGGCGGATCAACCCATCAAACCGCTCCCGGAAGGGCCTGGCGTTGACCCGCGGAAGTTTTTCCACCGGGATGTTGCCGATCCGCATCCCCCTGGTCAGCGTCTCGATGAGCTTGCTCCGCCCGAGCTTGGCGAAGATCATCGAGGAGCGCAGCAGCTTTTCGTTGGTCAGCAGATTGAAGACAAACCGTTTCTTCCAGTCCAGGCCGTGCTCTTTGACCAGCTCGGCGCGCAGGTTGTTGAAGACCTGGTCGTGCCGCACCCCGCTCGGACAATTCACGACGCAGGTTTCGCAGAGCAGGCAGGTCAGGATGATCTCTTTGAACCGTTTCGTCAGCGGGATTTTCCCCTCCAGGAAGTGTTTGACGAGCTGAATCCGGCCCCTCGGGTTTGCGGCCTCGATCAATACCTGCTGGTATACCGGACACGCCGTGGTGCAGAGGCCGCATTTGTTGCAGCGATTCACCATCTTCCTGGTCTCTTCGATTGCCTGCCGCTCCATCCGCTGCTCCATTTTAATTAGGGACAGAGCCCCTATTAAATCGCGATTTAATAGGGGCTCTGTCCCTACACGATTCGGACGACTTTGTCCGGGTTTACGATATTCAGCGGATCGAAGACCTTCTTGATGTTCCTCGTGATCTCCATCGCCGCCTCTCCGATTTCCAGCGGCATCATCTCCCGCTTGGCGATTCCGATGCCGTGCTCCCCGGTCAGCGTGCCCCCCAGTTCCACCGCCTTGACCGAGATCTCGTCCATCGCCTGGGCCGCCCGCTTCATCTCTTCCAGATCGCTGCTGTCCGTCAGGATCATCGGGTGGAGGTTCCCGTCCCCGGCGTGGGCGACGACCGGAATGGGCAGTCGATATTTCCCGGCAATCCGTGCCACCTCCTCGAACATGGCCACCAGATTCGCCAGCGGAACGGTGCAATCCTCGGCGATCGCGGTGGGTTTCAACCGCGCCCCGGCGCCGTAGACGGAGCGTCTGGCCTTCCAGATCTCGTCGTTCTGGGCAGGCGTCCGGGCGACGTTGACCTCATGGGCCCCCATCACCCGGCAGAGCTGCGTCAGCCGCTCGGACTGAATGTCCACCGCCGCCTCCGGGCCGTCGACCTCGATCAGCAGCAGCGCCTCCGCCTCGCGCGGGAGCCCCAGACGCATGCCGTCCTCGACCATGTTGATGGAGACCTTGTCCATGATCTCCAGCGCCACCGGCAGGATGCCGGCATCGAGCACCCTGGTGACGGTCTTTCCCGCGTCGCTCATCTTCCGATAGGCGGCCTGGAGCGTCCGTTTGGTCTCGGGGAGCGGAATCAGTTTCACGGTGATCTCGGTGATCAATCCGAGGGTCCCCTCCGAGCCGCAGAAGAGCTGCGTCAGGTTGTATCCCGTCACGTTCTTCAGCACCTTTCCGCCGGTCCGCAGGATTTCCCCGGAGGCGAGAACCACCTCCAGGCCGAGCAGGTAGTCCCGGGTGACGCCGTATTTGACCGCCCGCATCCCGCCCGCATTTTCGGCCACATTCCCGCCGATCGTCGAAATCGCCATCGAGCCGGGGTCCGGCGGATAATAGAGCCTCTGCTTCGCGAGCTCCTGCTGGAACTCCAGGTTGATCACGCCGGGCTGAAGGACCGCGATCCGGTTCTCCTTGCTGATTTCGAGGATCTTGTTCATCTTCGTGAAGACCAGCACGATCCCTCCCCGGGTGGGAACGGAACCCCCGGCGAGGTTGGTCCCCGCGCCGCGGGCCGTGACCGGGATCCTCTCGCGGGAGGCCACCTTCATGATCCGGGAGACCTCTTCCGTGCTGACCGGCAGCAGCGCCGCTTCCGGCAGCCCCGGAATCGTAAAGGCGTCGTACGAATAGAGAAGCAGGTCTTCCGGATTGTCGAAATACCGCCCCTCGTCCACAATCGCTTTGAGCTCGTCTTTGACCGCTTGACTGAGCATCGTCGATCTCCTCCCTCTCACGCTTACTTGACCTCTGCAACGATCTCGCTGAATTCCTTCTCCGTCAGCACCCGCTTCAAATCATGGGAACGCCGCTTGATCCGGTTCAGAATCTCCATCTTCTTATCCTCGGCGATTTCGAGGCCGAGTTTCTGCGCCCAGACTATGATGTTGTCCACACCGCTCTTCTTGCCCATGATGATGTCGGGCGCGGCGTGGCCCACAAACTCGGGCCGGACCGGAAACACCGTTGTCGGATGGTCGTTGTAGGCGTTCCGGTACCAGCCGGTCACGATCCCCGATTCGACGGTATAGGCGTTTTTGCCCACAAAGGGACGATTAAGCGGCACTTCCAGTCCGGAAATATCCATGACCAGCTTCGAGAGTTCATTGATCTTGCTGAAGTTGATGCCCACATCGATGCCGTACATCGTCAGGAGGGCCATCGCCGTCTCTTCCATCGCCGCGTTGCCGCACCTCTCGCCGATCCCCCCCACCGTGGAGTGGATCACCTCGGCGCCCGACAGGACCGCCATGATCGTGTTGGCCACCCCCATGCCGAAGTCCGAATGGAAGTGGACCTCGATCGGCTTCGATACCCGCTCCTTCACCTTCCTTGCGAAGTAGCTCGCCGCCTGGGGGGAGAGCACGCCGAAGGTGTCGACCAGCGTGAAGGCGTCCATGTGCCCCTCCGTGGCCACCCGATCCACCAGATTGAGCAGGAAGTCCATGTCGGCCCGCGTCCCGTCGATCGTGAAGAAGACCGTGTAAAGGCCCTGCTCCTTCGCGCAGGCCGTCGCCTTGATCGACAGGTCGATCGCCTTCTCGAGCGGCCACCGGTAGGCCTGGCCCACCATGTGGGCGCTGACGGGGATTTCGATGACGACGCCGCGGACACCGCAGTCCGCCGCCCGCTTCACATCGTCCACGATGCAGCGGCTGAAGCAGAAGATCTCCGGACCGAGATTGCGCTTCACGATCTCCCGGATCGCCGCCTCATCCATCGGGGAGACGGCCGGCATGCCCGTCTCGATGCGCTGTACCCCCGCCTCCGCCAGTTTCTCGGCGATCCGCACCTTGTCATCCTTCGTGTAGATGACCCCCGCCTGCTGTTCGCCGTCGCGCAGCGTGACGTCGTGAATGATCACCTTCTTCGGGGGGTTGAAATCCTTCGTCACCTCGTCGACGTAGTTCCACGGGCTCACGAACCAGTCGTCCGTTTTCCAGGGCGTACCCTTTGAATGCTCACTCATGCTGTCCTCCTTTTATAATAGGGGACAGCGCCCATTTTCCCTGCGGGAAAAACGGGCGCTGTCCCTCATTTTCCCCCTACCTCATCGCCTCTTCCATGTGCTCCATCAGCGTGAAGATCACCGGACCGTCGCCGCTGACCAGCACATTCTCCTCGAGACGACAGGTCTGCCGGAGGCCCGGATGGCCCGCGAAGGTCTCCACCGCGAAGTACATGTTCTCCTTGATCTCCGCCGGGTAGTCCAGCGAATAGGCCTTCGAGATCCACATTCCCTCGTAGAGCGTGATCCCGATGCTGTGCGCGAACTGCTGCAGCGTGCAGGTGCCGAACTTGTCGTCGTCGTAACAGGGGAAGCAGGCCGCCACGTCCGCCGTCGTATTCCCCGGACGCAGCTTGTCGATCCCCGCGTACATCGAGTCGTACACCTCCCGGTAGAGATCGATCTCCTGCTGGTTCATCTTCTGGGCGCACTTGAAGCAGCGGACGAAATCGATGTAGTAGCCCGAAGGGCCGACCGCGTTGATGTCGACGATCACCAGGTCCCCCTGCCGGATCATCTTGTTGGTCGCCCACCGCCGGTAGGGGCTCGTGTTCCCGCCCGACGCGACGATGATGTCGTAGATGATCTCGCAGCCCCGCTCCAGCATGAACTCGTGGACCTTCCCCTCGATCTCCCGCTCCGTCACCCCAGGCTTCAGCCACTCATACTTGATGTGCCACATCGCCGCATCCCCGATCGAGGAGGCCTGCTTCAACAACTCGATCTCGTCGCGCGTCTTGACCACCCGCGCCGAGGACATCGCCGGCCAGCCGTTCACGATATTCAACCCCGCATCCTTGAAGGCCTGCAGCGACGGCATGTCGAGGTTGTCGATCCCGATCTTCTCCTTGTCTACCTTGTTCTCCTTCAGAACCGCCATCACACCGTCCACCATCTTCTTGGCCATGTGCGGCACCGCCCCTTCAGCCCACTGCCACGTCATCGCCGGACGGATGTTCTGCTCCGGAATCCACGGAAGATCGATCACCGCGCAGTGGAGGTCAGACCCCGCCGTCTCGAAAAAGACCGGCTCGCCGCCCCGCGGCAGAACCACGTACCGGATGTTGATGTTGTATTTCCAGTTCCCCTGGTAGGAACCGGTCACATACCGGATGTTCGCCCCCGCAAAAAGGACCAGCGCCCCCAGGTCGCATGCCTCCATCTGCTCCCGCGTACGCTGCAGGCGCTCCGCCCGCAGCCGTTCGAAATCGACCCGGTATTGCCAGTCCGCCCCCGTCTGGCTGTAGAGGCGGCGCGGATCCCACGTGTGAGGCGTCTTAATGAATTCGGTGCTCACTTCGTATCCCATCTTCGTTCTCCTTTCATGGTTAAATCGCTTTTTTAAATAAACCATACGCGGACTGTTTCATACGACGCCACCAGACCGGACGTCAATGGAAAATCGTGACCGCTGCCTATTTTCTTCCGTCACCGTCCCCGATGACCGATCATGACTCCGGCAACGATCCGTCTCCCTGTTACGGACACGAATGGTTTTTTGTATTTTTTGTTGACACGCGGACGGCATACCCTTACACTCCGCCGACTAAAAAAGAGCCCTGAAGAGTCTTGAGTCCGATGCCCCTCTATCTTACATTGACCTTGGCGCTGCTCACCATCACGTGTGTGCAGTCCGGCCGCGTGCTCTTCTCGCTTTACGCGCTGAATCTCGGCGCGGACCCCTTTGCCGTCGGCATCCTTTCCGGGAGCTCTTCGGCGCTGCCGCTGCTGCTCTCCTGGCAAGTCGGCCGGCTTTCCGATCGCTTCGGTTCCCGGTTGCTGCTCATGATCGGTTCTGTCGGCGGCGCGCTGGGTATGCTGCTGCCGTATGCCCTGCCCGGATTGCCGACACTCTATCTGGCAGCCGTCATGAACGGACTGCTGTTCGCATGCTGCAGCGTCTCCCTGCAGAACCTGGTCGGCCTGCTGAGTTCACCGGCGGACCGTGCAAGAAACTTCAGCAATTTCAGCTTAATGGCATCTGCCGCCAACTTTCTCGGCCCGCTGATCGCCGGATTTTCGATTGACCTTTCGGGTTATGGCATCGCCAGCCTTTACATCATGGCGCTGGCCCTCGCCGCAATCGCGATCCTCGCCATCCGGGGCAACCTTCTGCCCGGCGGCTCGGGCGAGGCATCTCCCCAGGGAAGCGTCCGCGACCTGCTGACCGACTCCGGCCTTTGGCGGGTGATGGCAACGAGCAGCCTGGTGGTCACCGGCGTTGTGCTGTTTCAGTTCTACATGCCGATTTACGGGCACAACATCGGACTGTCGGCCTCCGTCATCGGCGTCGTGCTTGCGATTTTTCCCGGAGCCGCATTCATTGTCCGGGTTTTCCTGCCGCGCATGATCAGCCTGTTTGGCGAAAATAAACTGCTCGCCTACGCCTTTTTCATCGGGGCGGCGGGCATGATGCTGGTACCCTTCTTTCAAAGCGCGGTAACGCTCGGGCTGATTTCGTTCGCGTTCGGAATCGGGATGGGCTGCGGCCAGCCGATTACGATCATGATGACCTTCAGCGGCTCCGAGAAGGGACGCTCCGGCGAGGCGCTGGGCCTGCGCATCACGGCAAACCACCTGGCGCGCATGGTCATGCCGGTCCTGTTCGGGACGATCGGCGCCGCATTCGGGGTTTTCCCCGTCTTCTGGATCAACGCGATGATGCTTGCCTCCGGCGGCTTCCTCGCCCGATCCGGCGCCATCGGCCGCAGAAAACAGTGACGGCTCCCTGTTTCCCGCAGCGGGAAATCGAGAGCCGTCACAGGGATAAATTGGGACAGGGCCGGCCCTATTTTTATTACAATTTCCTCTCCCCTGGCGGGAGGGAATCAAGTGGAGGAGGAGGGGAAGATCTTATCGCGCAGCTTTTTATCCGGGAGCAGCCGGATGGCGTCGTGTGTGCAGGCTTCCATGCAGGCGCTGCAGAGCATGCACTCCGATGACGTGAGCACCGGGGGACGGCCCGGCTTGAGCGCGCCGGAGGGGCATGCATCCGCGCATGCCGTACATCCGGGGGGGCAGTTCTCCGCCGCGATCACCGGCCGGTAGCAGACCCGGTCGGCGTAAAAGGCGCGGCTCGTCTTTCCGCCGCCGACGCCGGAGAGATAGCAGAAGGTCGATTCCGGTGTGATGACGGGTCGTTTGAACCCTTCAACGGGGGAGGCGTCACCCTCAATCTCGATCTCGTCCGGATCGGTCCGGCCGAGCCCCTGCTCCCGTGCGATGCGCAGGTAGGGCACCTCATCGATCCGAAACCCGACCATGCGCGCGAGGACGGCGTCCAGCGCCACGGCGTCGGTCGAGGCCAGCACCCGGTTCACCCGGCGAACCTCCGGCGAACAGGGCCCATACCCCTCCATCGCGAGAATGCCGTCCATGATCACCAGATCCGGCGGACGCAGCCGAAACATCTCGATCAGGATCTCGGCAAAAAGGTCCGGCCTCTCCGAATGGAAATGATACCAGGACTTTTGCGCGCCGGCCAGCAATCCGAAGTTGTTTTTCACCGCCCCGCTCAGCATCGTCAGGCCGTGCGTCTTCATTTTGGGCAACGAGATGTAAACGTCGGCTTCGAGAACATCCTTGAGGACAGCGACCTTGCGCTTAAAGGGCCTCTCTACCGTTGCCGTTTCAAGATTCAGAGAAAGGTTGCGGTAGTAAGGGCCGGCCGCTTCCGCCAGGCCGGTGCAGTCGAAGATGTATTGCGAGCGCCCGTAGGACTCGGTGCCCACCGAATCGCCGACGATGATTCGCTTCGGCGCCATCGTCTCCAGACGCTCGATCACCGCCTTCAGCAGCGCGGGATGGGTGACGATCGCCTCGCGCTCCGGGTCGCAGGCCCTGAGCGCGTTGACCTTGACGACCACGTTTTTCCCGCGGACCGGGAGCGGGAAAGCGGCAAAAACGCGGGCCACCGCCTCGGCGCAAGTCTCATAACTGCTTTTAATAACTGATACTTTGCTTCGGGAACCCACTCGTCCACCCCTCTACGAAAAACAGTGATCGCTTCCTATTTTCAGTAGACCTGATTATCTTTTTTTATACGCCTGGATAAAGCGATCCAGCAGCAGCCCGAGGTTGTTGTGCAACATCTGGATCTGGCCGATATTGATCACCCCGGTCATGTTCACCGCCCAGGTGGACCCGGTCACCGGCTTCTCCGGCCGGCTCACCAGAGTCACCAGTTGCCGCACCTCCACCCGGATATCGTAGGCGTACCAGAACTTCTCATATTCGTGCGTGTTGATGCGGACATACAGTATCGACCTCTCCGGCGTCGCCATCATCTCGTCCCACGAAAGGACCCGGATTCCGGCCTTTTGCAGTCGATTCTCCGCCTGGCTTTTCAGTTGCTGCGTACTGATGCTGTTTTTCTGGACGTCGGCATATTTCGCAATATTCGGATTCAACTCCTCGATCAGGATGTAAAAACCGGTCAGCCCCTTCAGCGTCTCCCGAGACACCTCAGCGTCAAACGCATGCGCCGGCAAAATGAATCCGACAAGAAACGTAAAAACCACGGCAATCTGCAACGCCAGGCGGCCAAGCCGGAGATTCCTCTTCATGTCGTCCTTCACCTCCTGATCGAAAATCCTGTGGAAAAACAGGCAGCTTTCACTATTTTTCTTCATAGTATTTCACGTATTTCTTCAGCAGATCCTTGATTTCGCGTTCGTCCCGGATTGAGGATCGGGAGATGGCGGATGCAAATTCCGCTACCATATCTTCCGTTTCCCCGCAGGAATCGCCGGCGGAACCTCTGGCGATAAAGATCCTTTCGTGGCGGCTCGCCTCCGTCCCCTCCTCCGCCGTCAGGATCTCCTCGAAGAGCTTCTCCCCCGGCCGCAATCCCGTGACGAGGACGTCGATGTCCTTGTAGGGCTCCAGCCCGTGCAGGCGGATCAACTCCTCGGCGAAGTCCATCAGGCGGACCGGCTCGCCCATGTCGAGGACCATCACCTCGCCGTCGTTGCCGATCACGGCGGCCTGCAGGACCAGCGAGACCGCCTCCGGGATGGTCATGAAGTACCGTTTCATCTCTTTATGGGTCACCGTCAGCGCCTCCCCGTGCTTCAACTGATCGAGGAACAGCGGCAAAACGCTCCCCCGGCTGCCGAGCACATTGCCGAAGCGGACGGAGACGAACTGTGTAGGAACAGAGGGGGCAGGGGTTGGGGGCTGGGGCTGGGGCTGGAGCTGGGGCGAAGGAGAAGATGTGGAACCGGGGGACGGCAGAGAGGAGGAATGGCAGGCCCGGCAGATGTACTCCGCAACGCGTTTCGTCGCCCCCATGACGCTCGTGGGGCGGACCGCCTTGTCCGTGGAGATCATGATGAACTTCTCCACGCCGTGGGCCACAGCGCATCCCGTCAGGATATGCGTGCCC
>CAYSSF010000135.1:0-11019 GCA_964433455.1 uncultured Syntrophaceae bacterium | reverse complement strand
CTCCAGCATCAGCGGCACGACGAGGACGGACTTGATCCCCTCCGCCTTCGCCATCTCGCCATACTGGAAATCCTTGGCCGTCTGCGCGTTCTCCAGCCAGATGGATCGCCCCTTGAGCACCTTGCGATCGAGACCGCTCTCCGCGATCAGGATGGGGCCCTTGTGGACATACCCCTTGGAGAGGCCGCTCGCCGCCCCCAGCACCAGCATCCGCTCCCGGGAGTCGAGGAGCCGGATGCTGCCGGCCTTGACTTCCATCGCCTTGACCACGCACTGCACGATCTTCTCCAGGACCTTCAACGGATCCAGGGAGGCATTGATCACCTTCGCCACATCGTACAGGGCAACGAAATAATCGACATCCTTCCCTTTCATGGTCTCACCTCCTGAAATTTTGACGTTAACGCACCAACCCTGTCAGTAAAATCGCAAGACCTGCGAGCCAGCCGATCAGGGGCTTCACCTGCCGCGACTCTTCGCGGCTCGCATGGTAGAGGATGTACCCGGGAACGAGGGCGCACAACAGCCCCTCCCGGACGCTCCGTTTGAAGGCCTTTACGGCCACGATATCCTGGCAGACGAGGATAACCAGAAAACCCACCAGGACCATGTTCGCGTTCATGTCGTTCAAGGTCGCTGCCTCCTCTTCCCCTTCGGAAGGGTGTTTTGGCGCGGCAACTTCCGCCGCGGATTGGTGACGGATTATACAGGAAGGAAAAGCGGATATCCAGCAGCAACTTAGTTTTATTGACATTCCGTGTTTTATTGACATTCCGTTGCATCTCGCATATAAGGCGTCAGCAGCCCATGGTGGCCATTTCCGGCGACGAAACTTGAAGGCCTGCCCTTAATGGCGCCCCCGGAAAGAGATGCCAGTTGAGCTCCGGGATCCGCTGCACCAACCGATGGGGGAAAGGACAGAGACGGGCGACGATGACACTCTTCACACCCATGGCCGGGGAAAAATCGCGGAAGCAGTTTCTCATCGTCTTCACGCTTTCCTGCGTGATCCCCCTGCTGATCATGGTCTTCATCGTCTATCAATACCTCCTCCCCCTGATCGAGGCGGATCTGGACGGTCTGCTCGGCAGCGCGCTGACCTATGGCATCGCCATCATGTCCCTCTTCCCGCTGCTCAGCTTCTTCCTGATGTTTCGCTGGATCCGGTCGCTGGAAAAAATCACGGGCGAGATCCAGATGAAATCCAGAGAAGTCATCAACGGCCAGAAAGAGTTCTGCGAACAGACGATCTCCCTGCAGGATCTCCAGGCGCCGGCGACAGACGATACCCGCGCGACCGGAGAGGAAAATGAGATCCAGAGCCTTATCCACTCGTTCAATGCCATCTTTCAGACGGCCGCGGATCAACTGGCCGAACGGGAACACCTCAAGGAACTCCTCGCAAGCCTGATTGCGGTCGCCTCCGACCTGACCTCGGAGCTGGAATTCAACCGGCTCTTCCCGATGATCATCGGCCGGGTCACGGAGGTCATGGAGGCGGAGAGGACAAGCCTCTATGTGATCGATTGGGATACCCGCGAACTCTGGACAAAGGTGGCCGAAGGGGTCGAAAGGATCACGCTTCCCGTGGGCAAGGGAATCAGCGGACGCGTGGCCGAGACGGGGCAACTGCTCAACGTGACCGATGCCTGGGATCTCCCCTACTTCGACCGATCCTTCGATCAGCGAAACCATTTCCGGACCCGTTCCGTGCTGTGCCTCCCGATCAAGGGCCGCACGGGGCAGAATATCGGCGTTCTCCAGGTCATCAACAAGAAAGAAAAAGACCGCTTCGACCGCCGGGACGAGATCTTTCTGAAGGGGCTGGCATCCCAGGTGGGGATCGCGCTGGAAAACTCCCTGCTGATCGACGAACTGAAACTCTCCTTCAACAGTTCGATCAGCACGCTTTCGGCGATCGTCGATGCGCGGCATCCGCTGACCGCAGGCCACTCGTTGCGGGTGACGGAATACTCCCTGCTCATCGCAAAGGAGATGGGACTCGACGAAAACGGTGTCGAGGTGCTCCGGCTGGCGGCGCTTCTGCACGATATCGGCAAGATCGGGATCCGCGACGCCATCCTGCTCAAGGATGGGCTTTTCACCCCCGAGGAACGGGCGGAGATGAACAGCCATCCCACCAAGACACGGCTGATCCTGGAAAATTTCTATTTCCCCCGGAGCCTTCGGACCGTCCCCGAAATCGCCTGCGCCCACCACGAGAAGATCGACGGCAGCGGATATCCGGAGGGGAAGTGCGGCGACGCCCTGCACCTCGGATCCCGGATCATTGCGGTGGCCGATGTCTTCGACGCGCTGACCTCGCGACGGGAATATCCCAAATACACCTCGCAGAAGACCCTGGGATGCGGGCCGATGCCGCTGGGCGATGCGATCGCCCTCCTTCAGCAGGAGGCGGGAAGCCATCTGGCGCCGGAGGTCGTCGCCGCCTTTCTGCGATGCCTTCCCCAGGCCCTTCTCCATTTCCGCGGTGAACACTTCAGCCCGGAATATATGGACGAGACGCTCCATCGCCTTGTACCGGAATGCACGCACGTCGTCGACGAACAGCGGCTTTCGTAGCGCCCCGTCCCCGGGTTCAACCGCACGGCCGTAAACCCCCTGCCGCATCGCGCACCCTGCCGGCATGCGAAAAAGATGTTGACAATCAAACGTTCTGCCGTTAGTCTCCCGCAAAATGTCACGAGGAGAAGGGGAGAAAACGATGCTTGCTAACCGTTGGGCCAAATGCGGCCTTGTCTTTTTTTCACTGTTTTTTCTGTTGTCCTTTCTGGAGATCGACGCCTGGGCCCGAGTCGGCGGCGGGAGATCCTTCGGCAGCCGGGGTTCGCGTACCTACACCGCCCCGCGCTCAACGCCCGCTCCAACCCCGTCCAGTCCCTCACAGGGGTCAAGACAGCTTAACACCCCCCCCGCACCGGCGCCTTCACCCTTCGGGGGCGGAGGCTTTCTCCGGGGCATGGCCGGCGGAATCGTCGGCGGGATGCTCGGCGGGATGCTCTTCCGGAGCCTCGGTTTCGCGGGCGGATCAGGCGGCGGCTTCGGCGGCGGGATTGGAATGATGGATATCATCCTGATCGGCGCACTCCTGTACGGCATCTACTGGTTCATCAAACGGCGGCGCAGTCAGGCCCCGGCAGGGGTCTCCTATCGGGACTCGTCGGCAATCGACGCCGACGCCGGGCGGACAACGGCGCCGATGACCGCATATGAGCCGGAGGCGCGGGAAAACGACGTGGAAACCGGTCTCCGCCATATCCGGCAGATGGACCCGCGATTCGATGGAAAAGATTTTACCGATGGCTGCCTGGACCGGTTTTTCCAGATCCAGGGGGCGTGGGCGAACCGGGACATGTCCGGCATCCGGAACCTTCTGACCGATGAGATGTACAGGTCGCTCCAGCAGGAGGCGGATCAGTTGCGGGCAACGCAACGGATCAACCGTCTGGACAACATTGCCGTCCGTTCCGTCGAGATCACGGAGATCTGGCAGGAAGGGGGGGCCGATTTCATTACGGCAAAGATCTACGCCAACCTGCTCGACTACACCACCGACGAGCGGACCGCAGAGGTCGTCTCCGGAAGCCGGACCGAACCGGTGAAATTTCAGGAGTACTGGACATTCACCCGTCCCGTGGGGGATCATCCCTGGAAGCTCTCCGCCATCCACCAGGCGGGATGAGCCCGGGGCCTTGTTGTTTCGTGAATCCGGTTACCTGTTTTGCAAAGCCGGATCGATACCGATTGGCGGGGTTTTTCAAATGAAACGCCGCCGCAATGATGGGATACGGTACCGAGGTAAAGGAGGAATACCGATCGCAAAGCGCGTTCCCGGTCTTTTCGCCATCCTTTTGATCTTCTTGCTGCTGCCCGGATTGTCGGCTGCCGGCGAGATGAGGCTCACCGTCCGCTCGGCCATCCTGATGGACATGACGACCGGCCGGATCCTCCTCGCCCACAATGCGGATGATCGGCTTCAGCCCGCCTCCATCACCAAGGTCCTCTCTCTCTACCTCGCCGACGAGGCGATCCGCGACGGCAAGATCCGTCCGACGGATCCGGTGAAGATCAGCCAAAAGGCGGGGCGAACGGGAGGATCGAGGATGTTCCTCCAGGCCGGAAGTGAAATTCCGCTCGCAGAGCTGCTCAAAGGCATGGCCGTGGTTTCGGCAAATGACGCCTCCGTGGCCGTCGCCGAATACATCAGTGGCAATGTTGAGGATTTCGTGAAACAGATGAACGGAAAGGCCCGCGAGCTGGGAATGAACCACAGCTTCTTCAAAAACCCCAACGGCCTGCCTGCCCGGGGACAACTCACGACCGCGCGGGACATCCTGATCCTGGCCTGCGACTACCTCCGCCGATTTCCCGAATCCCTGGATCTTCACTCCCAGCAGTACTACACCTACCGCGACATCACGCATCGCAACCGGAACAGCCTTCTGCGGAACTACCCCAATGCGGACGGTCTGAAAACCGGCTGGGTCGTCAAGGCGGGATACCACATCGTGGCCACGGCCAAACGGGGGAACACCCGCCTGATCGCCGTCGTCATGGGTGCAAAAACCCCCGCGATCCGGGCAAGGGAGACGGAAAAACTGCTGGATGAGGGGTTCACGATGGTCCGGAAAGATCCGCGCCAGGGATAAAAAATAGTGCTGAGGACTCAGCACTCAGTCCTCAGCACTTGGCTTTTAGCGCTTCGCTGTAAACTACTCAAAAAAATTGTCCGGCGGAATGCGGAAGAGCTGCTTCAGGATCTCGTCAAAGTAGTCCGGCAGGTAGCGGTTCCAGATCTTGATCGGCAACTCCCCCAGTTCCCGCCGCCGAGAACCGGGAAAGACGAAAAGGTATTCCAGCAGGAACTGAACGTTCCGCGCGAGCGGCCCCCGGTACTGCTGGAAGAGCCTCTGTTCGATAATCCGGTCTTCGTGCATGCCGAGACCGATCTCACTTTCCAGCATCTCCTGGTAGTTGGAGACAATGATCTCCACCAGGACATCCTCTTCCCCCGTACGGACGAATTCGGCAAAGGACCGGTTCGATTCGTAGGGGGAAAACCCCCGCGCCTGCATGATCGTCAGGAGTCCCTGGCTGAGAGGACGAGCCAGAATCTCCTCCCGGGGGGGCCGGAAGCGGACGATCAGATTCGTGGCATTGTATCTGCCTTCATGGACCTCCTCTTCGACAACCTCGCAGCCCGGCATCCGGCCGAGGAGCTTCATCAGCTCCCGTTGTTCCGGCGCCTCCTGGATAACCTTCACCCCGGCGACATCGTTGATCACGAGGGGCCCTCCGTCACCCGCAATCGGTCTTTTATTGCGCAGATCGTCCAGCAGGCGGTTTTCCGCCTTCAGGAACTCCTCCGTCATGTCCGCGGGGGCCGTCAGCAGCTTCTCCCGCGGGATGCCGAGCAGACGCGCCCGCTCATCCGCCAGGGTTTCGGCATGCATTTTGATCGTGTCGAAGATCCGGTCGATGATCCGGCGGGCCGATTTCTCCGCAAGACGCCGGGCGCGTTTGATCCGGCTCGATCCGACATAGGCCGGAAAACCATTGCGCCGGGTGAAGTAAAGCGTTCCGTGGAAAGGGGTCTCCCGGTAGAAGCGTCCAGGGTTCCGGTGGTAATCCAGGAGCAGTTCCTCAACCCGTTCATTGCGGTAAGGGGGCGAAAAAACGAGGGCGTCCTTCAAATCGCCCTTGACCTGGACCGGACGGGAAGAGAGGGCGCCCGGATGAAGCCCCCGGAATATCCTTCCGGCAAAGAGATCCAGGTAGCGGGCCACGAAGAGACGGTTGAAATGGACCAGGCGCGTGATCAGATCCGCGTCCGACGGGCGCGCCTCATCGTACATCCAGCGGCGGATGATATCGTTCAGAAGCTCACGGTGCAGAAAGCTGTTGATCGTAATCATGATCCCGTCCCCTGACCCCACGATATACGGAAGCGACGGACGGACGTTCAAAGAATCCTGGCGCCCGCATCTTCGTTCCTTTCATGCCTTCTCGCCGTCAGCGTTCGAAACATCCGTGCGGCGTCGTCGGTGATGATGCCGTCCACGCCCCGGTCCAGCAGCCTGTTTGCCGGCGCCGAATCGTTTACCGTATAGACCCATACCCTGAAGCCGCGCTCATGCGCCAGGCGGATCGACTTCCCGCTGACAGACCTGTTCCAGACCACGATACGCGCACCGGTCTTTTCGAGTTCATCGATCCACCGGGCGCTCAGCGCCCCGGAAAGCTTCGTCGCCTTGCGACCGTCGGCCAGCTTCACGGGCGGCCCCAATGCGCCGAGCACCTGCCGCGGCTCCAACGCATGAAGGGCGCTCAGATACTCCCAATCGAAGGACTCTATGATCAGGCGGTTGACCCACCCCTTCTCGCGGATCAGGCGCAGGATCGTGGCCGGTTCACCGCTCTTGCGCTCAACCAGCGCCATCCCTTGCGGCTGAATGACCTCCAGCGCCTCCGCGAGGGTCGGCAATCTCGCGCCCGCATAGTGCGGCGCAAACCATCCGCCCGCGTCGAGCGCGCGCAATTCCCCGGCCGTGCGATCGGCGACTTTCAGTCCGGACCCGCCCCAGAGCCTCCCGGCGTCGGTTGTACGGTCCAGTGTGAAGTCGTGGATCACCACCGGCACACCGTCTTTGCTGTGATGATAATCCAACTCGACGAGATCGGCGCCCGCGGCGAGCGCAAGCGTGAAAGAGGGAATCGTGTTCTCCGGGGCGAGAGCCCGGCAACCGCGGTGGCCGATCACCAGCGGGCGAGAAGACGAGAGGACCTCTATGGCGGGATCGGGGGCGTTTTGTGCAAAACGGTTTGGAGTCATGCGCGTGCGGGTCCGTCCGGCCGTGGTTTCCAAATCACGTTGTCCGCTCTCCCTTCCGCCGCGTCAGCCTCCCGATTCTCCGCGCAGAAGTTTTGCCAGGCGTTCATCGAACGCCTTCCCCAACTCCTCGTGGAGGCTCCGGCCGTGGGCATCCATCGTGACAATCCCCGGAAAATGGTCCAGCCGGATCTTCCAGAAGGCCTCGGGCAAACCGAACTCCTCCTTCTTGAAGACGTCCAGAACCTCGACCATGGCCCGTGCATTCGTGACGCCGGCCCCGCCCATGCCGTGGACATAGACGGCCTGGTGGGCCTTGCAGGCGGCGAGCGTCCGCGGACCCATGCCCCCCTTGCCGATCACCACCCGCAGGCCGAAGGCGGCGATGACCTTGTCTTCGTAGATTTCGTCGCGGATGCTCGTCGTCGGCCCGGAGGAGACGATGCTCCATCGCCCCGCGTCGTTGCGGACAATCGGGCCGCTGTGGTAAATGGCCCCGCCGCGGTAGATCTTCTTCAGTTCGTCGAAGATCCGCTGATCCTCCGCCGGCAGGGGTTTCGGTCCCTCGATGAGGCGATCCACCAGGTACTTGTGGGCCGCATCCCGGCCCGTCGTCGCGATCCCGGAAATCGCCACGGCGTCGCCGGCATGGAGTTCCAGGATCTGTTCCGCCGTAATGGGAATGGTCAATTCTTTCATCTTTGCCGCCTCATCCGATAAACCGGCAGACGCCGTCGGACGCGATCCGGATGGCCCGCCGGCGGTGTTCCCAGCACATATACGTCACGGTGACAAAATAAGAAGCGGGGACACGGTGGAGTGCGCCGATCTTGACCCCCAGCAGCGTCGTTTTCCCCCCAAGGCCGAGGGGACCGATCCCCAGCGTGTTAGCCTCCCGGAGAATCCGCCCTTCCAGCGCCGCCAGAACGGGATCGGGATTCACGTCTCCCAGCGGGCGCAGGAGCTGGTGTTTGGAATGGAGATAGGCCGAACCCCGGTCGCCGCCGATGCAGATCCCCAGGATCCCGGGAGGACATCCCTTCCCTTCGGCCCGGCGGACGGCATCCAGGACCACGCGCCGAATCCCCTCCGGATCGCGTCCCGCGTTGAGGGCGTCGTCGGGCAGGCTGTACTGTCGCCCCACATTCTCGCTGCCGCCTCCCTTGAGCATCAGGGCCACTTCGATCGCATCGTCATCCCACTCCTCGAAGAAGACCCCTGGAAACCCCTTGCCCACATTGTTTCCGCTGTTCAAGCCGGTCACCGGATCGACGGCGTTGTGCCGCAGATACTGCTCCCGCGTCGCCCGCGCCACGGCCTCCTCGCAGAGCCTGCGCATCGCCCGGAGGGAAAGACCCTCGGGATGGCGGATGAAAAACATCGGCATCCCGGTATCCTGGCAAAGCGGTACCTGCTTTTCTTTAGCCAGGGCCATGTTTCCCAGAAACGTCGCGAGAATCACCCGCGCCGTCGACTCCGGCGCCTCTTCCTCATGGGCGCGCCTCAGGGCCGCCGCCACATCCTCGGGCAGTTCACAGGCCGTCCGGCGGACGAGGTCAAAGAGGGCCTCGCCGAAGGCGGGCTGATTCAGCCGTTCATTCGAATCGCATTGCACGTTCATCCCTCCATGATCCAAAAATCCCATCCCAGGGCGGGGCGCCGCCAGGGATCATCGAAGAGGAAGAGAACCAAGCCGATGACGGCCACCCCTTTAACCGCCTTCCTGACGTTTCTTACCCCCGATTTTGCCCATCGCCGAGTTTTCAGTCGATGGAGCGAACCCCTTCGAACGGGAGGGCCGGACATCCGCTAATGCAAACAGCAGAGGGCGCGCCAGCATTACCACAAGAACGCCGGTGATGTCCAGTCGGCGTTTCATTGCTGTTTTACGAGGTCGTCATCCTCCGTCGATCCCTGCCTCAATTCCCGGGTAAATGCGACGAAATAGGGAAGCGCCCTTCGCTTTGACTCCATTCGCATTTGGCTTGACAATCCCGAAAATTCCTGTTAGCAGCTTTTCGTAAGCATTGAATATCATCGATATTTCATATTAATTGGAACAAAGTGCACCGCTCTTGGAAATGTATGGACCTGCAAACGGAAGTAGTGATCATCGGAGGTGGAGCGACCGGGGCCGGCATAGCGCGGGACCTTTCCCTGCGCGGCATTCCCTGCCTTCTCGTGGAAAAGGGGGATTTCACCTCCGGCGCCTCCGGCCGCAACCAGGGCCTCCTCCACAGCGGGGGCCGCTATGCGGTGAACGATCCCGACGCGGCCCGGGAGTGCATCAGCGAAAACCGCATCCTCCGGCGGATCGCCCCCCACTGCATCGAACCGACGGACGGTCTGTTCGTCTCCCTCCCGGAGGACGGACCGGAATACCGGGCGGAGTTCATCCGGGCGTGCGGGGCGGCGGGAATCGACGCCCTGCCCCTCTCTCCCCGGGAGGCGCTGGCGATGGAGCCCCGTCTGAACCCGAAGATCATCGGCGCGGTCCAGGTTCCCGACGGGGCGATCGACCCGTTCACGCTCGTCGTCGAAAACGCCCGGGACGCCGAATCCCGCGGCGCGCGGATTCTGATCCACACGGAGGTCACCGGCCTGCTCCGTGACGGCCTCCGGATCACCGGCGTCCGCGTCCGCGACCGGATCACCGCCGAGGTGTTCGCGATCTCCACGACCTGGGTGATCAACGCAACCGGCGCCTGGGCCAACCAGATCCTCCGGATGGCCGGTCTCCGAATCGGCCTCGCCCTCTCCAAGGGCTCCATGCTGATCACCAACACCCGGCTGAGCGAGCGGGTCCTCAACCGCTGCCACCCTCCTGCAAGCGGCGACATCATCGTCCCGAACGACACCGTCTCCATCCTCGGCACCACCTCGCTGCGGGCGGAGGATCCGGACCATTACGAGGTCACCCCCGACGAGGTCGCCTTCCTGGTCGATGAACTCTCCCGGATGGTCCCCGACCTGAAGGGGGAGCGTTTCACGCGGGCTTATGCCGGCGTCCGCCCCCTCCTTCAGTCGGAGGAGACCGGCGACGACCGGACGATCAGCCGCGGTTTCGCGCTGATCGATCACGGGAGCGGCGGCGGCCCCGCGGGGCTGGTCACGATCACCGGCGGGAAGCTGATGACCTACCGGCTAATGGCGGAAAAAACGGTCGATTTCCTCTGCGAACGGATGGGGCTGCAAGTCCGCTGTTCGACCCACATTCAACCCCTTCCCGGGGCCGGCCAGGGCCACAAGCTGATGGACCGCCTGCTGCGCCTGAGGCGGCAGACCCCGGCCGCCAAAGGGGAAATCCTCTGCGACTGCGAGCTTGTCCCGAGAGAGGCGGTGGATGCGATCCTGCGGGTAGGCAAGGTGCGCGAGCTTCAGGATATCCTCCCCCGCACCCGTCTTGCCAAGGGGACCTGCCAGGGCGGCTTCTGCGTCTACCGCCTCCTCGGACTTCTCAACGAACGATACAAAACGGACCATCGCGGCGGCTCCAACCGGATTCTGATGGGTTTTCTCGAAGAGCGCTGGAAGGGGATCCGCCCCGTCCTCTGGGGAACATCGCTCAAGGAGGAGGAGCTGATCGAGTCGATCTACAAAGGGCTCTTCAACCTGACACCCGGAGAACCGGGCCGGCAGGAAGGGGGCGGGGCATGAAGCGCTTCGACCTCATCGTCATCGGAACCGGCCTCGCCGGGCTCTCGGCCGCCCGGACCGCGATCAGCAGGGGTGCAAAGGTCCTCATCGCCGGCCGGGGGATGGGCGCCCTCACCCTCTTCGGGAATACGGTCGACCTTCTCGGCGAAATTCCCCCCGGAACGCAAATGGCGGAGGGAATGACCCGCTGGATCGCGGCCCACCCGGAACACCCCTACGCGCGGACGGGATGGGAGGGTATCGAAAGCGCGATCGCCGCATTCCGGGGACTCTTCCCGCCGCCCTACAGCTTCGCCGCCGAGGGCCCCGGGAACTCCCTTCTCCCCACCGGCGCGGGTACGATGCGCCCCACCTGGCTTATCCCGGTCACGATGGCTGCCGGCGCCGCGATGACCCCGGCCGAGACATTGATCGTCGGCTTCCGCGGCTTCAGGGATTTTCAGGGCGATACGGTATCGCTCCACCTGAAATGCCGGTGGGTGACCCTGCCGCTCCCGCGCTACGGCCTGGAG
>CAYSSF010000134.1:0-11072 GCA_964433455.1 uncultured Syntrophaceae bacterium | reverse complement strand
TTGCCCTGGTCGTGCGCCAGATCGCGGACCAGCTTGGGGAAAACCTCCACGAGGGACGTGATCGGAAGCATCAGCACCTGTTTCATCGCCTCCAAATGATCGTCCACCAACCGCCTGACGGCGCGCTGATCCTGTTTCGCCGTCTCGGCGACGGCGGCGACCCGGCTTTGGAGGGCGTTCAGGCGCGCCTCATTATACTCCAGAAACTCGCTCAATGCCGGTGCGTCCATCGCGGATTGCCGATCTTTCCACTTCGCTGTTTCCGTCTTCCACGAGATAAGCTCCTGGTTGACCTTCCGCCATTCGATGCTCCGCTGACCGGCAGCCATATTGGCCAGGATCAGCTCCTCCGCCTGGAGGAGGAGCGGGTCCAACTTGGCCGTGGGTATTCTCACGGTTTCGACCGGGATCGGGGTTTCCCTTTCCGGCGGACCTTGCGGGGTTGTTTCCTCCGTGCGGGGAGGCGGCGCCGGCGCGACCTCGATCGGAACAGTTTCCCCGACAGGTGAGGCTTCTCCCGGCTTTCCGGGCGGAGAGACGCCCTGTGAAACCTTTCCTAATTGCCGGATCAGTTCCCTGGTGCGCGAGCGATCCGACAACATTCGTTCCGCGTCCGCGGCCGAGACGAGTTGCGCGATGTTATCCACCGCCTGATGAAACAGATCGCACAGCGCCGGCGACAAGGCAATTTCCCGGCGTTTCAGCGCGGCAAATGCGCCCTCCAGCGGCTGGCAAATCGATTCAATCTCCCTCAGGTTTACGGAACGAGCCGCACCCTTCAGACTGTGCGCCTCGCGGAACACGGTCTCGATCACTTCAGCGCGTCTTTCCGGCGGCGGCGTTTTCTCCAGTTCGATCAGTCCGGAAGAGATCGCGCGGACATGTTCCCCTGCCTCAACCCGGAACGTTGCCCGGAGGCGTTTGAGAAACTCGGTATCCTTGGCATCCATCGTACGCTGCCCTCATCCCTTGAATTGTTCGACCAATTCTTTCAGTTTCTGTCCCAACTCATGCAGGTTCTGCGCCGACACTTCCGTTTGCCTCATGCTGGCCGCAGTCTCCGCCCCGGCCTGATTGATGTTCTCCATCGCCGTCCCGATCTGATCCATCCCAACCACCTGCTGCTGACTCGACGCCACAATCTGCACTGCCGCCTGCACCGCCTCCCCCGTGCTCTCCGCCAACGCCCGGATCGCTTCTCCTGCCTGCGCCGACTGCTTTACCCCCGCATCCACCGCCTTGCTTCCCTGCTCCGTCGCCATCACCGCGGCGCTGGTTGCCTTCTGCAGGTCGTTCAGGATGCCGCGGACCTCCGCGATGGCCTGCTTGGACTGCTCCGCCAGACTCTTGATCTCCTGCGCCACCACCGCAAACCCCTTGCCCTGTTCCCCGGCTCTGGCGGCTTCAATCGCGGCGTTAACCGCAAGCAGGTTGGACTGATCGGCAATGTCGGTCACCGAGGCGATGATGCCGCCAATGGATTGACCCTGCTCGCTCAAGCGGACAATGGTTTGGGCAATAGACTCCATCTGGTCGCGGATATGGCGCATGACGGCGGCTGTTTCTTCAACGGCCTTCTGTCCGGTTTGAGTGACATGTGCAACCTGCTGTGCGCTGTCGGAGACATTTTGAGCCTTTTGGGAAGAGAGCTGCGCGGCTTGCCGGACCTCTTCCACCGTCGTCGTGGTCTCGCTGATGGCGGTAGCCGTTTCTGCGGTGCCGGAGGCAACCTGGGTGGTCGCTGCCAGAATCTCACTGGAAGATGCGGCCAGGACATTCACCGTGTCTTTCACCTCCTTCAAGACATTCGCGAGTTCGGCGGTGCGTTTTTTGACCATCTCTTCCAACTGTTCGCGATATGTTTTCAATTCTTCATCCAGCCGCTTGCGCTCCGTGATGTCGCGGGCGGCGGCGAAGACGCCCTGCACATCGCCGGCCTCGTTTTTGTAAACACTCGCGTTATAGAGCACGTCAGTGGTGCGGCCCGAGGAATGGCGAATGGTGAGCGGATAATCTTTGACAACGCCCTGCGAGAATACCTGCTTGTAACCCTCTCTCGCCTTATCCGGTTCCGTGAAGTAGTCGGAGAAGTCGCTGCCGACGAGCCGCTCGCGGGAAACCCCGGTCACCTGCTCGGTGGTCCTGTTCACATCGGTGATCTTGCCATCCGAACTGATGGTCACCAGCGGATCAAGGCTCGCCTCAATCAAACTGCGGGCATAGAGCGACGCGACGCGTAAGTCCTCAGCCATTTTCCGCTTGAGCTCAACGCCTCTAAAAATAATAGTGAAGACATAACCAAGCAGGATGAGGTAGGCTGTCAGGCGCAACAGGTGCCAGAGCCACCAATCAATTCCCCATGCATCACCGAACGGGAACAACAGCGCTGCCGAGGCATTAAGAAAACAAAAGAAGGCAAACAGAATTTCTTCCGCTTCTCTGTTGGTCCAATAACGGACAAGAAAGAATATCCCTGCCGCTGCAAAGAGAATCCCCCCAAGAATATTGATGGTTGTGGCAGTAAAGGTAAAATGTCCCTCCACAATCAACAACGGCAGCGCTTCAGGAAAGAGGAGCGAGAACAGCCCGATGGCAATAGCGGCCGCAGCAACAAGAACCGCTAAACGCATAGCCATCCACGATTGGGTGGCTCGTAGAGGCATCCACACCATGCTGAACAGAAAGCCGCCGGTCAACACCGCTATGCTGTGCAGCCAGACAAAGCTGTTGCCTGGTCTGACGGAGGCATGGAACCCATCCAGGATACCCATCCCAATCAGCGCAGACAAGATCCAGATGTAGTGAGATCCGTCCTTTTTTTGATCTTGTTCCAGGAGGAGAAGGATGGCAAGGAAGAGCCCCGCGAAAAATCCTAAGGATTCGAAGACAGAATGCAAAGGCTCATGAACCCCTTTCCAATCATGTATTAGGGACTTAAACATAAAGAAGAAAATGAGTGGGAGAAGCCCACCCAACAGTATGCTCCATAACGCGCTAAATCTGGACCCTTTCATGTTGCATCCTCCTTCTTATGGTTCTTCATGTCGATCGATTACCATCCATTACACATCTATCCGCTTTCCGGTTTAGCGACCTCTTCATGCACGATGATCTTCTCGTCGCTCAGAATCTTTTCCGCATTGAGAATGATCATGCGCTCGCCGGTAACGCCTTTCAGGTACTCCGCGCCAATCCCGGTGACGGTCGGGGGAGCCGCCTGAATCGTTTCCAGCGGGATGGGGCGAGCGTCGAGAACGGCGTCCGCCAGGATACCGAATTCCATCCGATCGTTGCGGATGATGATCACCTTGTTGAGCTGTCCCAGACCTTTTTCCGGGAGATTGAAGAATTTCTTGAGGTCAATGACCGAAAGAATCTGTCCGCGCACGTTGACGATGCCGAGTACAAAGGGCGGCGTGCCGGGCAGCGGCGTGAAATCTTTCAACGGATAGACTTCGCGGACAAACGCGGATTCGATGCCATACGTTTCGGCTGCCAGGCTAAACTCGATGATGTCGAGGAATTCCCTGGCCGCGCCGGCTTTCGACCTTTCCCGCGCGAGAACCCGCGCCCGCGCTTTGAGTATGGCGCCCTTTTCCTGCGGGGACGGCGCCGCCCCCCGCTCCAGCAACTCCCGCGCCTTCTCCACCCGCTGCCGGATCTCGCTCCAGTTGATGTTTGTACCTTTTATGTTTGTACCTTCCTCCCGGGGAATTTTGACTTTATCCTTCTTCATGCCGATGCCCCTATCCGGATTGTGGCGTTAATGATTTCCCTGCACCTGCCCGCCGTCAGCCCCTCGAATTCGGGCAGGATATCCTCCGCCCGGCGCGCATCCAGGAGCGCAAGCACGTTCTCGAAAGATTTCTTGGCCGCCCGCGCATTTCCCCGGCGCAGCATCAGATTGCCGATGGCGAAATGGGCCGGGGAAAAGTTTGGATCGAGGTAGAGGGCGCGCTTGAGCGAGGCAATCGCTTCGTCCTCCCTGTTGTGCTCTTGCAGAATGATAGCACGGAGGTAATGCATTTCCGGATCGAGTTTGTCGCGGGCGATGGCTTGATCGCAGGCCGATAATGCCTCCGAGAGTCTGCCCTGATCGGCAAGCGCTCGGATCTCAAGCGTAATATCACACGTTGCCTTTTCGCCCTGTTGCTTGACCGGCGCAGCCATGTCATAGGCCGGCACAGAGCGATCCAAGGTTGCCGCGTATGCAGCCTGCTTAGGCAATGCGCTCTCGACCTTCGGGACCCATGCGCTTTCGCGCAATGGAGGTAGCCCCGCCGCCTTTTCAAACCCGTCTGCGGGTTCCCTCGCCGGTTGCACCTTCTCTCTTGGAAAGGAAATCCCCTCAAGACGAAAAACCTCGGACGGCCGGGATTTCCCCGTTTCCTTCCGATAGACAATCGCGCCGGGAAAATGCACCGACGCGAATTGCGGAAAGGTGAACTGCGAAAGTTCGCTGGCGCCGACGACCAGCCAGCCGCCGTCGACAAGGGCGTTGTAAAGGCTCCGCCCGACCCGGCAGGCCCGTTCCGGCGTAAAATACATCAATACATTCCGGCAGAAGATGAGATCCATCGCGTTGGTGTTGTTCAAGGGCGACGGATAGAGATCCTCCGCCAGATTCAGGTAGGCAAACGCAACCATCTTCCGGATCTCCGGGAGGATCTCAAACCTGCCGTTCCCATTGCAGCGGAAGTGTCCTTCTTTCACCCATTTCGGCACGCTGCGGAAAGACCACGGGCCGTAAACGCCCTCCGTCGCCCGGCGCAGAATTCCGGGGTTGATGTCCGTCGCCAGGATCGTGATTCGCCAATCTTCCCGGACAGGCAGCGCTCTATGGAGCGCAATCGCAAGGGAGTATGGCTCCTCGCCGCTCGCGCAGCCCGCGCTCCAGATTCTCAACCGCATCTCGCCCTTTTGCCGCGTACGAATCAGCTCCGGAAGAATCTGTTCGACAAGCGCCTCAAAGACCCGCGGTTCGCGCCAGAAGTAGGTTTCGCTGATCGTGAGGTGGCTCGCCAGGATCTCTATTTCCTGCCTGCTTGGCGGCGACGACATAAGCCACTCGATAAAACCGCCCAGATCCCGGCAATCGAAATCCTTCATGGCCTGAGACATTTTTTTTCGGAGCTCGTCCCAGCGGTTTTCCGGAAAATAGAGGCCCATCTGTCCCTTCAGATATTCACTGAGTCGAGCCAGCATTTCGCGGGAGATCTCGGCAGACATGGTTTTCATCCCTTTTCCCCAAAGCCGGCGGATTTCATCAGCGCGTCATCCAGCCTGCTCTCCTCATCCAGGGAGAGAAACGTGTCGAGGTTGTGGATGAGAATCATGCCCTCGTCGATCTTTACGATACCCTCCACAAACGCCATGCCGGCGACCACTTTTTCGGCCTTCACGATCCGTTCTACCGGGCAGGCCATCACGCCGGTTACATCATCCGCCAATAGGGCGACGGTCCTTTTTGCCGTTCGGGCGATGACGAGCTGATCGTTCAGTTGCATCTCACGCCTTGGAAAACGGAAACGCTTTCGCACGTCGATAACCGGAATGATCCCGCCTTGAACATCGATGATCCCGAGCACGATATCCGGCGCCTTGGGCAAGCCTGTAATCTCAACTGCTCGAACAACCCGCATGACAGCGGAAAGAAAGAGGGCAAATTTCTGGTCATCGAGATTAAATATGACAAGCTGAGTCACTTGATCCATTTTTCTACTCCCGCGCTTTCCAACTTATCGATCCGTCAGGCCGGCGGAACTGCCGGTATCCACTGATGACAGCGTGATGCGCACTTTCGTTCCCTTTCCGGGAATTCCCTCGCTCGTTATGTCGAGCGTTCCCCCGTGTTCCCGCGCGATGCGCCGGCAAATGGCCAGACCCAGCCCCGTGCCCTTTCCCTCCGGTTTCGTCGTGTAGAAGGGTTCCATGACTTTGGGCAGGACATCCGGCGGGATTCCGGCACCCGTGTCGGCAATCTCTACCACTACAAAGGCAGGGGTCAGGGATCGGGGATCAGGGGTCGGGCCTACCGGTGACTCCTGATCCCTGCCCTCTGATCCCTGAGCATATACGCGGATCGCCAACGTTCCACCCTTCGGCATGGCGTCGCCCGCATTCGTGAAGATGTTCAGAAACAACTGCCTTAATTGCTGGCGGTCTGCGAGGATCCCCGGAACCTCGGGGGCAAACTCCCGGACGACATGAATATTGCTCTTGCGGAAGTGGTAATGAATGAGTTCGAGGGTCTTTTCAATTTCCCCGCATATATCCACCGTGGAGATCTGCTTCTGGCTCTGGCGGCTGAACTGGAGGAGATTGGTCACGAGATTCCCCATCCGCTCGACTTCCTGCCCGATGATTTCCAGCTCCCGCCGGCGCTTATCGTCTTCCGGCGTCTGAGCCGTCAGGGATTCGATCCGGAGACTGACGGTGGCCAGGGGATTGTTCAGTTCGTGGGCGATGCTGGAGGCCAGCTCTCCCATCGTCGCCAGCTTCGCCGTCTGCCATAGCTGCTGCAGGACGGAGTTCAACTCCTCGTTTTTGGCCTGGAGGGCCTCCTCCGCGCGCGCTCTCTCGGCCTCCTTCTCGGCGAATTCCATCGCGAAGGAGATGTCCATTGCCATTTCGTCGAGCAGCTTGAGTTCCTCCTCGTCGAAGTGGTCGGGTTTGTCGGCATAGAGATTCACCGCTCCCCTGATCTTGCCGAAGACCGTCAAAGGAAAAGAGGCCGAGGAACGGAAGCCGAGTTCAAGGGCAAGCTTCTGACACGGAGCCAAACGGCCGGTCTGTCCGATAATGTTGCAGACGGCGCGTTTTCCTTCGCGCAGGGCGCTATCAATCGGGCAATAACCGGAAGGCGCGTCCCGCAATGAGATGTTGATCTTTTCCAGATAGCCGTCGGACTTGCCGGCATGGGCAATCACCCTGATCTCTTGGGACGGCTCGTCAAGAAGTCCGATCCAGGCCAGAGAAAAATGCCCATTCTCGACGGCGATCCGGCAGACTTTCTCGAAAAGCGCCTGAGGCTCGCGGATGCGGACGATGGCCTGGTTGGTGTCGCTCAAGACGGCAAGCACGCGGTTCAGTTTGCGGATGTGTTCCTCGGCCTGCTTACGTTCGGTGATGTCCGCCACGATGGCGAGTATCGCGTTTGGCCGGCCCCCCGCATCGCGGAGCGCCGTAGCCGAGTAGCTTACCGCGATCCGCACGCCGTCCTTGCGTAGACGTTCGGTTTCCACGTCGACGAAAGTCCGGCCGTCCATGATGCCTTGCCGCGTTTTCCCGACCTCCTCGACCATATCGGGCGGGATGATGGGATTCTGCCTGCCGACGGCCTCATCCGCGCTCCAGCCGAAAGTCGTTTCGGCCGCGTTGTTCCATAACGTGACGTTCCCCTCGGGATCGGCGACGATGACGGCCAACGGAGACGCCTCAACGATGGTTCGCAGTCTTTCCCTGCTTTCGTTCAACGCCTCGGCGGCCTTATAGTGTTCCCGGTAGAAGCGGGCGCTCTGGTCGCGCCAGATCGCCCCAAAGGCCGCCCCGGCGCCCATGAGCAGGGCGGCGACGAAAAGGATCACCTCCCACAGCTTTTCCCGAAGCGGAGCGGAAACCTCCGCGAGATCCATGCGGGCAACCATGAACCACGGAGAATCCGGAACCGCGCGGATGGAGGCGATCACGGGGACTCCCCGATAATCGCGGCCCTCCATGATCCCCTCCCCGCCCAGGGCCGCCCGCACGGCGGGCATATCCGTGCGCGCCAAAGGACTTCGCACCGTGAGGGCGGCATCCCTCCGGAACCGGAGCTGATTCAGGAAAACGACCTCGTTTCCCTCCCGGCGGACGATCAGGGTCTCGGCCGTCCGGCTGGGCGTCGGCCAGCGATTGATCAACGGATAAAGATACTTCTCGGGGTCGACGCGCATGGCAAGAATGCCGATGACCCGGCGGTTCGCTTCGTCAAATATGGGTACGATCATATTCAGGTAAATCCGCCCGTCTGCCTCGCTGCGATAGAAATCCTCGAAGACGATCCTGCCGGACCGGAGCGCTTCGGAAGCGCGGCGGGAAAAAGTGGAGGCGGCAGGTTCTCCTGTGTCGGGAACGGTCATTCGTTCGATGCCGAGGGCGTCATAAAGACTGATCCGGTTGTACGAGTTGGCGGTCTGGACCTGCTGCAGCCAGGTCCGGAGCCGTTTTTGCGCATTCCCGTCCCCCGGCTTGTCGAACGAGCGCTTCACCACCGCGGAAAAGGAAGCGTTCCGGTATAAGACGGAAGCGTCGCCCAAGCGCTCTCTTCTCCACTGTACGATCTCGCCCGTTTTCAGATCCGCAATTGCAGCAAGCTCCCGCTCCGCCTCGATCCGGTGATGTATTTCGTGGTTGCGGTAATAGAGATACCCGGCGGTGACGATGCCCGCGGCCATGATGAGGAAAACCGACAGGAGGGCATAGGCGGCGCGCGATGTCGTCGCGAGCGCATGCCGATTTCCTATTCCTTTTCCTCCGACACGGTTCATGGCCGCCTCCCGTCACTCACATATGTTCAATCCCACTAAACCGGGCTTCATAAAATTCCTTCGCTTCCGCTGCGCGTTCGCGGCGCAGGCGTGCGCCTGGTCATAATTTTCAAACAGGAGCAGATTGCCGGGATTGACCGGCGTCTTTCGTTGCATGTTGCACCTCGATGTATCGTTGCCATTTATTTGACCGGCATTACGGCTTGTCTTTAATCAACTGGGTGAGGACTTCGTAGACCTTCTCGATTTCCGTCACCTTGTCGAAGAAGTAATCGGTGCCCAAAGCCTGACACTTTTCCCGATACTGGGGATAGGGATAGTTCGTGAGCATGATGACGATGGGTGGCGGAATTTCTTTTTTGATCCGTTTTAAAACGTCCATTCCGTTGCCGCCGCCATTCAGGCGGATGTCCAGGATCACCACATCGGGTTTCAGTTTCACGACGGATTGGATCGCATCGTGCGCATTCAGGGCCTGCCCGGCGATTTCGACGCCGTCGATGCCGGAGATCATGGCCGCCAGTTTTTCGAGCACAATAGCTGAATCATCAACGAGAAATACCTTCATGCCAACCTCTTTTCTAAAATTGGTGACGACCGTCTCAAAAAAACGGCCTGTAACGGCGGGATTCCATGACGCAACCCTTCCACGATTTTATGCTATCCCATCTGGAAACGGTTTGTCTGTAGGGGAATGCTGATTTTTTTGTAGGGATATCCTTACAAGGAAGGTGTAACGTTTTTCAGACGAGGTGATGCTCCAAGGCATAGCGGGTCAGATCCGCGTTGGTGCTCATGCCCATTTTCTCCAGAATGCGGGTCCGGTAACTGCTTACGGTCTTGCCGCTGATGAATAACGCCTCGCCGATTTCCTTGAGCGACTTCCCGGAGGCGATCAGGCACATGATCTGAAATTCGCGGTCGGAGAGATTCTCGTGGGGCGATTTTCCAGGGGAAGCAACCTCCGACGCCAGCCTTTCCGCGATAGCGGGGCTGATGTATTTGCCGCCGGAGGTGATCTTCCGGATCGCCTGGATCAACTCCTCCGGGATGCTGTTCTTCATCAGGTAGCCTGAAGCGCCGGCTTTGAGCACCCGCAGCGCGTACTGTTCTTCATCATGGATGCTCATGATCAGAACGGGCAGGGTCGGAAGTTCGGATTTAAGCCGGCTCAGCACATCGAGACCGCTGGCATCCGGCAGCGTGATATCCAGCACAACCGCATCGCAGGCGGTCTCTCGGATGACGCGGAGCGCGTCCCGGGCGTTTTCCGCCTCGCCGACGACCTGCATGCCTTGTTCCGCGGCGATGATCTGGTTCAGGCCGCGTCGTACGACAGGATGATCGTCGACGGTAATCACTCGGATCATCCGGAGTCTCCTTCCCGATCCCGATCCATTTTTCTCTTTTCTACATGCGGGATCTCAACCACCACTGTTGTGCCTCTTCCGGGGGTTCCCGTCACAGTGATGCGTCCCCCGAACATCTGGGCTCGTTCCCTCATCCCCAGGAGCCCAAGCGACTTTGAACTCAGGGCCTTCTTTTTTTCGATGCCTTTGCCGTTGTCCTCCACCTCCAGAGTGGAGGAATCCGCGTCCGCGCTCAAATGGACACAGACCTCCATTGCCCCGGAGTGGCGGGCCACATTGGTCAGCGCCTCCTGAAAGATGCGAAACAAGGCCGTAGAAAGGTCGGCGTCAAGGCTTATCTTTTCTGCGGGCGGAAAAAATTCGCAGCGGATACCGGTGCGTTTCTCGAAATCTTTGAGCTGCCATTCCAGGGCCGCAACGAGACCGAGATCATCCAGAACGCCGGGTCTGAGTTCCATCGCTATCCTGCGTACGGATTGCATTGTTGAGTCGATGGATTTAATCATGGAGACCATACATGCTGACAAAGATGTTCTGACGGTCTCATTCTCTATTTTCAGTGCATCTCTTGTCAGCATAGAAACATCGATCTTCAGGCCGGTCAAGGCCCCTCCCAGTTCGTCGTGGATTTCACGGGCGATCTGTGTCCGCTCCTCTTCACGCACCGCCTGCAGACGCCCGGCAAGGGCGCGCAACTGCCCGCGGGAAGCCCGTAACTCCTCCTCGGTCTGTCTGCGCTCGGTGATGTCGTTAAACAGAACGGCGACTTGCCGGTTTTCCGATCGGCCCAAACGGAAGGCGTAAACGTCATACCAACGGTGCAACTGCTCAGCACGATTCACAAAGCGAACCGGTTGGCCCGTTACAGCGATTTTCCCATAAATTTCAAACCAATGTTCTTCGTGCTTCGGGGCAAGCTCGCGCATTCTCCTGCCTTGCGCACCGATGAGTCCCGTTTGTTTCTCGAACGACGGATTGATCGATAGAAAGCGATAATCGATCGGCTTTTCGTTATCGTCGAAAATCATTTCGATGATACAGAAACCCTCATCAATCGCGTTAAACAGCATGCGGTACTTTTTTTCAGATTCGGACAATTCATATTCCGCCTGTTTGCGCTCGGTGATGTCACGCCAGACGGATCGGCTGTGGGTGATCTTGCCTTCCTCATCCC
>CAYSSF010000133.1:0-11123 GCA_964433455.1 uncultured Syntrophaceae bacterium | reverse complement strand
CACCGATTATTCCGGCATCGCGGTCGCCCGGGGGGAAAACGTCCAGATGGAGCTGACCCTGGAGAACAAGGGGCGCGCCGATGAGAACATCGACGTCCGGATCGCCGCGGCGGCGAAAGGATGGAAAGCGACGCTGAAGGGCGCCCGCTACCAGGTCACCGGGATGTATGTCCCGAACGGGAAGACCAAAACCCTCACACTAAACCTGGAACCGGAAAAGGCGATCGGTCCGGGGCAATACGCCTTCCAGTTCGAGGCGAAGACGCAAGACGGCAAATTCACCTCCACCCATACCGTGACCGTGAATGTCCAGGAGAGGAAAGTCGGCGCGGACAACATCCAGATCAACGCCGCCTATCCGGTCCTCCGGGGGCAGACCGACTCCCGGTTCGAATTCTCCCTGGACGTCCTGAACAAAAGCGAGATGGACCGCACGTTCAACCTCGCCGCGTCCGGACCGGAAAAGTGGGAGATCAACTTCAAACCCGCCTACGAGCAGAAACAGATTTCCAGCCTCCGGGTGAAGGAAGGGCAGAGCCAGTCCGTGGCCGTCGAGGTCACCCCGGCGCAGAACGCCGCCGCCGGTGAGCACCCGATCCTCGTCACCATCAGCTCCGGCGAAAGCAAGGCCGAGGTCAAACTGACGGTGAACCTGACGGGAACCTACCGGCTCGACGCCGGAACGCCGAACGGCATCCTGTCGCTCGAAGCCTATGGCGGAAAGCCGGTCACCTTCTCGCTCTTCGTGAAAAACACCGGCTCCGCCGTGAACCGCAATGTCAGCTTCTCCTCCTTCAAACCGGAAAACTGGGAGACCACCTTCAAGCCGGAGAAGCTCGACGCGCTCGCGCCCGGAGAGATGAAACAGGTAGAGGTGACGATCAAACCGGGTCCCCAGTCCCTCGTCGGGGATTACTCCGTGGGCATCATGACCAACGGGGAAAAATCCGACAAAACCGTGGAGATGCGGGTTACCGTGAAGGCGTCGTCGGCTTGGGGCTGGATCGGGATCGGTCTGATATTGCTTGTGATCGTGGGCTTGAGCTTTCTGTTCATCAAGATGGGGAGACGCTAACGGTGGAAAAAGAGATCGTCATCCGGATGGAAGAACTGACCAAGCGCTACGGGGCGCAGACGGCCGTGAACCGCCTGACCCTCGACGTGGCGGAGGGGGAGGTTTTCGGTTTCCTGGGACCGAACGGGGCCGGGAAGACCACGACGATGCTGATGCTGCTGGGACTCACCGAGCCGACCTCCGGCACGGTCCAGGTCTGCGGCCATGACCCGGCGCGCGACCCGTTGAAGGTCAAGGAACTGATCGGCTACCTGCCGGAAAACGTCGGCTTTTACGAGGATATGAACGCGCGGCAGAACCTTCTCTACATTGCACGCCTGAACCGGATCCCGGACAAGGTGTCCGCCGTGCGGATCGACCGGCTCCTCACGGAGATCGACCTTGCGAAAGAGGCGGCTAAGCCGGTGGGCTCCTACTCGAAGGGAATGCGGCAGCGCCTCGGGATCGCCGAGGTGTTGATCAAAGAGCCGAAGGTGGTCTTCCTGGACGAGCCGACCATCGGCCTCGATCCCGACGGGACGAACCGGATGCTCGATCTGATCCACGGTCTCAGCCGGAAGCGGCAGATGACGATTTTCTTTTCGTCCCACCTGCTCGACCAGGTCCAGCGGATCAGCGACCGCATCGGGATCATGATCCGGGGGAAACTCGTTGCGGTCGGCACGCTCGACGAGTTGGCGCAACGGGGGTTGGGACTGGAAGAGGGCGAGGCTTACACCCTCGAAGAGATCTATATGAAATATTTCAAGGAGGGGTAAACCTTGCACGGAATCTTCACGATATACCAAAAGGAGATGGAGGACCATTTCAGCAGCACGCGGTTCCTGCTGATTACCGCGTTGATCGTCATGGTCGGGGTGGTCATCGCCTCGATGGTCGGCATGTCCATGCGGGATGAACTCCAGGGAATGGCCAAACCCGATTTCATCTTCCTGCTCCTGTTCACCTCGACGGGGAAGCTCTTCTCCTTCGTCCAGTTCATCGGTTTTTTCGGTCCGCTGATCGGGATCATCCTCGGCTTCGATGCGATCAATCGCGAGCGAACCGGCCGAACGCTGAGCAAGCTGGTCGCCCAGCCGATCTACCGGGACGCGATCATCAACGGGAAGTTCCTGGCCGGCGTGACGATGATCACGATCGTCATGGTCTCGCTGGTCCTCATCATCGCGGGCCTGGGCATCCGCCTGATCGGCGTGGTTCCGGGCGCGGAAGAGCTCTGGCGGCTTCTGATCTACCTCATCCTCAGCATCCTCTATATCTCGTTCTGGCTGGGGGCGGCGATCCTCTTCTCCGTCCTGTTCCGGAGCACGGCCACCTCGGCGCTGGCGTCGCTCGCCATCTGGATCGGTCTCTCCTTCTTCATCGGTCTCGGGGGCAGCCTGCTTGCCGATGCGATCGCCCCGATAACCCAGACGGCCGACATGGCGCAGGCACAGGACGCCTTCGTGAAAAATGCGGAGGTGCAGCGCGCCGCCTCGCTGCTCTCCCCGGCAACGCTCTACGGGGACGCAACCTCGACCATTCTCGACCCGCTCCGCAAGACGCCGCGTTCCTTCGTGCTGATGGGGCCGATGGAGAGGTTTTCCCTCTCGCGCTTCCAAAACCCGCTCCCGCTCTTCCAGAGCGTCGTCATCGTGGCGCCCTTCCTGATCTCGCTGATTGCGATCACCTTCCTCTGTTTCGGGATCTGCTACGCGGTCTTCATGCGGCAGGAGATCCGCTCGACGTAAATCGATTGTCCTGCCACCGGAATCTATGGTAGGAGTGCAGCAAACCATCCAGGAGGAGAATATCGTGAAGAGAGAGATCGTATTGCTGATGTCGATCATCGCGCTGTCGGCGGCGGGATGCCAGAAGAAGGAAGAGCCGGCGAAGGCGATTGCGCCTCAAGCCATGATGCAGCCTGCCGCGCCGCAGGCGGGTCCGCACCCGCCCTTCGCCGCGGCGCCGGGAAGCAATCCCCACGCCGGCCTGCAATCCGGAGAGATTCCGACCGGGGCAGCCGTTCACAAAGGCAAGGTTGTGCAGACCATGGACGCCAGCAGCTACACCTATGTTGAAGTAGAGGAAAAGGGAGAGAAACTCTGGCTCGCGGTCATGAAAACCGCGGTCAAAAAGGGCGATATCGTCGAGTTCCCCGACTCGCCGCCGATGGTCAATTTCACGAGCAAGACGCTGAACCGGACCTTCGACAAAATCATCTTTGCTCAGGGACTGAACATATTGAAATAATGCTATTTTCTGAGGTCATTGCAAAAGCGCCCATACATCCCCTCCCCCCTGGCGGGGGAGGGTTAGGGTGGGGGGCGGTTGCCATGAAGTTAAGCCGATTGAAATTTTCACCCACCCCCTAACCCCCTCCCGTCAAGGGAGAGGGGGAAACCTATTTGGAAGGGTTTTAAAATAACCTAATCCTGATCCGGGCTGGTCGAATCGAACCATGAAGAGAAAAATCGTTTTCGGACTCGCCATTTTTACGCTGATGTTTTTAATCGGCGGCGTCTACATTGTTACGACGACGCAGGCAACCTTTTATGAGCTGCATCGGCTCTCTCAAATGCACCGCGCGGTCGCGCTCAGAAAAGACCTTTTGCTGAGCATCAAGAAAAATCAGGACAGCATCATTCTCCGGAACAGGCAATTTGCGATGCCGGAGCCGTCGGACGGCCAAGGCATGACGGCCATCGTGGAGAAGTGTTTCGCCTGTCACTTCTCTTTCCCGTTCAGGGAGAAAATAAACAGTCTTAAAAATCAGATTGAAGGATACGACTCCCTGACCCGCGCCCTTTTCGCCGACAGCCCCGGATCGGCTCTTTCGGAAAAACGAACTGGCGCCATGCTGACCCTGGGGTATGACCTCATCGTGAAGATGGAGGACATCATCAACTTGACGAGCGCCAATCTGGAAAAGCAGGAGAGGTCGATCCTGAAGACAATCCATGAAAGAAAAACGCTTCTTTTCATCATGGTGACGATCGGTCCTTTTTTAACCCTGGGACTCGCTTTCTTCCTGATCCGCGGGTTGACCCGGCCCGTAAACAGCATCCTGGACGCCACCCGCCGGCTGAAGTCGGGCGATCTGGATCACCGGATTGCGAAGCTTGATGATGAGTTCGGGGAAGTGGCCGCCTCCTTCAACGAGATGGCTGCTTCTCTGAAAAAACAGATGCAGGAAATGCAGCGGACGGAGCAGTTGCGGATCTGCGGGGAAATGGCGGCCGGGCTCGCCCATGAAATCCGAAACCCCCTGGCCGGCATGAAGGTATCGATCGAGGTCCTCCTCTCGGAACTCGATATCGAAGAGAGGGACAGGGAGGTTCTTCAGAAAATTATCGAGCAGATCAGGCATCTTGAACTTCTAATGAAGAATCTGCTGAATTACGCGAGACCGGTGGCCGCACAGCCGATCAGCGTGGACGTGAACAAACTGTTGGAGAAAACCGTATATTTTATCGAGAAACACCCCTCTTTCATCTCGGGGAATCCGCGAAAGCGGCTCATCAGGGAGTTTGATCAGCATCTGCCTGAAATTGTTATAGATGCACAGCAAATACAGCAGGTTTTTCTGAACATTCTTCTCAATGCAGCCGAAGCGATACCGGAGGGAGGGACCATCACGGTCCGAACAGGCCATGACGACAACGTAAAGAACGTCACCATTGAAATCTGCGATACGGGGAAAGGGATCCCGGCTGGATCCACAGAGAAGATTTTCCAGCCCTTCTTCACGACCAAGGGGAAAGGGACCGGGCTGGGGCTGGCCGTCACGAAGAGGATCGTTGAAGAACATGGCGGCAGCATCGTGGTTTTCAACAATGTTTCCGGCGGAGCCACGTTTACGATCACGCTACCTGCCGGCACGGATGATCAGAGGGCAACGTTATGAAAAGGCGGGGACGCGTCTTTCTCGTTGACGACGATGAACTGATTCTGGCCATGCTTTCGCGGACGCTGGAAAGAGAGGGCTACGAGGTGCGAACGGATACCGGGGAGACGGACCTCACGGATAAAATCATCTCCTGGCATCCGGATGTGGTTTTGCTGGACGTCAACCTGCCGGGACAAAACGGTATGGATACGCTCCAGGCGCTGAAAAACGACGCTTCCCATATTGAAGTGATCATGCTGACCGCCGACGACACGGCGGAGACGGCGGTCAGGGCGATGAAGATGGGCGCCCGGGACTATCTGACAAAACCCTTCAACATCGACGAGGTCAAGATTGTCATCGGCAAGGCCCTCCAAAACATCAAGCTGCAGGATGAATTGGATTATCTGAGGAAAGTCAGCTCTTCCCTCTTCGAGCACGACTTCCTGGGGGTCTCGAAGATCAAGAGGGAACTGCAGGAGAAGGTGGAAAGAATCGCCGAAGCGCATGTTTCCAGCATCCTGATCACCGGGGAAAGCGGCGTCGGCAAGGAGGTCATTGCGCGCAACATCCACCGGATGATGTTCGGAACAGAGGCGAGCGCCGCCGTCCCCTTCATCGCGGTAAACTGCAGCGCGCTGCCGGACACCCTGCTGGAGAGCGAGCTTTTCGGGTATGAGAAGGGCGCCTTTACTGACGCCAGGAAGAACAAGAAAGGACTCTTCGAGGTGGCCGACGGCGGCACGCTGCTCCTCGACGAACTGGGCGAGATGAAGCTGAGTCTGCAGAGCAAACTGCTCCGGGCATTGGAAGAGAGGGTGGTGAGACGCATCGGCGGACAGGAGGAGATTCCGGTCGAGGTGACGGTGATCGCCACGACCAACCGAGACCTGGCCGCCGCGGTGGAAAAGGGCGAGTTCCGGATGGACCTCTACTACCGGCTGAATGCCTTTTGCCTGAACGTTCCGCCGCTGCGCGACCGGGACCGGCGGGAGGATATCCCCGTGTTGGCCGACTACTTTCTCGCCATCTTCGCCAAGGAATACAACAAGCCGGTCAAGGGGTTTTCGGCGGGAGCGGAAAAATTGATGCTCTCCTACCGATGGCCGGGGAATGTTCGGGAACTGAAAAACATGGTTCGCGGAATCGTGGTGCTTCAGAACACAACCATCATCATGCCGGAGAATCTGCCGCTGGAATTGCGCACGTTGACGGCCCGCCGGGAAAAGGAAAATACGCAGCAGGAGGGGTTCCTCCTGCCGGAGGCGGGAATATCACTGGATGAGATGGAAAAGAAGCTCATCATCCAGGCGATGGAGCGGGCCGAAGGCAACAAGACGAAGGCTGCAAAACTATTGAAGATCAGCTATGACTCCTTCCGATACCAACTCAAAAAATTCGGTCTGGAATAGCCACGGGGGCAGGCAAACCCGTGGGGACATCTTGCAACAAGGTGTCCCCAAAAAAACTTTTTTTTCTGCTGGAAATTTTCATGGTGATATGCTCCAATGAACAGACGCATGCAATGGCGTGGTTTAACAGAGGGTCCGCGGCAGGTCAATCCAGAGTGGAGGAGGTACATCGATGGGGAAAAAAGTCTGGAGGTGCTTGTCACTCCTGCTTTTGATCTCGCTTGTTTGCGCCGCCGGCAGTTGGGCTGTGGAGATCAGGGGCAGAAGTTCGACGCAGTTTCTGTGGTTCAACGATTTTTACAACGGACGCCAGATCGAGCTGGCCCAGTACCTGCGCATTGCCGCAACGGATATTGACAAGGACGGCAAATTCTCGATTTACGGCTACGGCCGGGTCGGCGCGATCCTGGAAAAAGGCGAAGAGGAGACCGGCGGCAGGGAAAACGGACGCCTCTACTATCTATACGGCGTTTACCGCGACATCGGGGACAAGCTCGACATCAAGGTGGGGAGACAGTTCAACAACCTCTCCGCCGAGAGTTCCCTGATCGACGGCGCCCGTTTGGATCTGAAAAATGTCGGCCCGGTCGGCTTTACGCTCATCGGCGGGCGGAACGTGGTCTTCGGCCTGGATGGAGAGCTCGGCCACGCGGGGGATTATGCCACCGGCATGGCCGTCTATCTGCAGGGATTTCCGAATACCGATCTCGACGTCAGTTGGTTCCGCAAGTGGGATGAATCCGATGTGGCCAGGGATATCCTGGGCGCATCCTTCAAACAGTACCTTTTCCAGAATTTGAAACTCTACGGCAATGCCCGCTACGATCTGGTCAGCGAGACATTCACCGAACTGCTGGGCGGCGCCAGGTTCTTCCCGACTGCAAATCTCTCGTTTACCGGCGAATATTACCAGAGCTATCCGACCTTTGACACCACATCCATCTTTTCGGTCTTCGCCGTCAACCAGTACCGGGAAGCGCTGGTCCGCGCCGACTACAACGTCAGCGAAATGCTGGCCGTCAACGCCGGCTATACGAGACAGGATTTCGGAGACGCCGACGGCAAGGGCAATGTCTATGTCGTGGGGTTGACCATTCGCCCGCTCAAGACGCTGACCATCGACATCGATTACGACCGAAGCACCGGTTACAGCGGCGATCTGAACGGCGGCACGCTTGAAGTAAACTTCGACGCCACGCCCGCGTTGCGGCTCGCCGCCGGGATTGCCTACGACGTCTACCAGCGGGATTCCATGACCGGCGAACAGACAGCCCGGAACTACTGGCTGGGTGCCCGGTACAAATTCACCAAGAAAATAGCCGCTTCATTGCGGGTTGAAGAAAACGTCAACAAGACCTATGACAGCAACATGCAGGGACGTTTCGTCTTTGATTACGATTTTTAAAAAAGGGAGATGCGCCCATGAAGAAATTATCTTTCCTCTTGTTATCCCTGGTCGCGGTCCTGTCGGTGATCTGCGTCACGCAGGCCGTCGCCCAGAAGGAGTCGCACAAGGACTACGGAACCATGGGGATCGCCGAATGCAACGATTGCCATCAGGGACAGGGAATCGCCCCCAATCACGACGCCGCATGGACGAAGGCCCACGGCCTGCCGGCGGCGCGCGGAGAGAGCAATTGCATCGAATGCCACCAGCAGGCCTTTTGCCTCGATTGCCACCAGGGCGGCGGGATCGACGCCAAGCTCTCGACGCGCAATTACCGGCGGGACTACGTTCCGAAAAGCCATCGGAACGATTTTCTGGAGATCCATCCGCTGAAGGCCAAAAGCAGCCCCCAGAGCTGCAACCGCTGCCATGATGCGAAATACTGCACCTCCTGTCACACCAAGTTCAAGGGCGAAGACTTGCAGTTTCGCTCCCACCGGAGGCAGTTCCGGGACATCCCGCTTTCCAGCATCGGTCCCAACCACGCCGGTTTCACGGAGGCGCAGTGCCAGTCATGCCATCCCGGCGGTCTGCTCCCGAGCCACCGGTGGTCGGGCGATCATGCGACCGAGGCAAGGCGGAATCTGCGCGCCTGTCAGACATGCCACAGCGAGGGCGACGTCTGCATCAAATGCCACAGCGCGCGCGCGGGTCTGAAGGTCAATCCCCATCCCCGCAATTGGGGTTCGGTGAAGGATAAATTCAAAGGCAGGAGCGGCGGCAGAAGCTGCGTCAAATGCCATGACCGCTATTAACGAACAAGGAGGGATTCCCATGCGTAGATCGATCTTTTCATGCCTCGCGTTAACCATGCTCATCCTGGTTTCGCTTTTGGGCGGTTGCAGCAGCAACAACAAGGAGGGGCAGCCCGCCTCCCTTTCCACGGACACCCCCGGCCCCCTGAGCCCGGTCAACAACATCCAGGCGGAGATCACCGGCGTCGTCATCAGCAGCCCCCCGGTGGTGACCTTCAAATTGCTGGATGGAAACGGCGCGCCGCTCGATCCGGCAACGGCCGGCCTGAACATCCGTTTTTACATCGCCCAACTCCTGGCGGACGGCAACTATGCGAACTACGAAGGTTCCATAAAAAACGCCGATGGCACGACCTCCGGGGATCCGAGCTATGAAAGCACCACGACAACGAACGGAAGCGGGACGCTGGCCACGCTGGGAAACGGTCTCTACACCTACACCTTCTTCCGGGATATCAAGGATCCGACAAAAACGCTGGGCGGTCTGGTCTATGATGCCGCGAAAACGCATACGGCAGCGATCCAGGTCTACCGGAATGTCACCGACACCCTCGGCAAGACCTTTCAGCAGGCCAAAAACGTCTATTTCAACTTCCGGCCCGACGGGGGAGCGGTTGCGCAAACACGCGAGATCGTAGCGACTTCCAACTGCAATGCCTGCCACGGGAAATTGGCGCTGCACGGCGGAAGCCGCAGGGAGGTGGCCCTCTGCATCCTCTGTCACAACCCGGGGCTCACGGTGAACGGCGTCTCCTTCGATTTCAAGGCAATGGTTCACAAGATCCACATGGGCGAAAAGCTGCCCGGCAATGCGGCGGCCGTTGCGTTGGGGGGTCACGGCTTCAGCATCGGAGGCACGAGCTACGCGGAGGTCGCCTTCCCTCTGATCTCCGGGGACGGCCGGGTCACCGGCAGCCCGATCGGATGCGCGAAGTGCCACAAGGCAGGCCAGGACATCAACGGCAGGGCTTTCGGCAGGGACGCCGACAAATGGAAGGGGGTCGCCAGGATCGAGAATTGCATCACCTGCCACGATACGACCACCTTCGACGGCGCCGCGACGATCCAGGTCGCCGACGCGACAAAGGATCCGGTCACGGGCCGCTATACGGCCAAGCTGACCACGGTAGCCTCGGCGCCCCACTTCTTCGGCACATGGACCGACAACCAATGCAGGGCCTGCCACGTAACGGAACTGCCGGGAGACAACGCCTACCAGATGTCCATTGTCGGCCATCATACGGTGATCGAAAATTCATCGCTCTTTACCGGGCTGAACTTTCAGATCCTCTCGGTGACCGGCACCACGGCGGGAAGCAAGCCGACGGTCACCTTCAAGATTACCGACAACAGCGGCAACAGCCTCTCCCCGGCGGAAGCGGGGAGCAGTTACAACCTGAAGCTGGGCTATTTCAAGCAGGCGGACTACACCAACGACGGCCTGGCCGATTACGGCCAGCCGCTGTCGCAGGCGCTTGCCGCCGCCACGGCGAACGCGGACGGCAGCTACACGATGGTTTTCAATGCAACGCTTCCGGCGGGTGTGACCGGCACCGACGTGATCGGCCTGGAAGGCCGGAGAAGCTACACGATTCCGGCGACCGACAAATATCCGGCGCGCACCGTAACGATCGGCGGGAAATCGGTCCAGTACTTCTTTGAACTGCCGAGCGGCGCCCGAGTAACGGATCCGTCCAAGCAGCGGCGCGTCTCCGTCGACAACGGCAAGTGCCTGGCCTGCCACGACCGGCTGAGCCTCCACGGCAGCAACCGGGTGAACAGCGTTGAGCAGTGCGTGATCTGCCACAACCCCAATGCAACCGACAAGGGCCGGCGGCCGGCCGCGCCGGTGGACGGATTGGCCGAGCAGAGCATCAACTTCAAGGACATGATCCACAAGATCCACACCGGAGAGGAGCTTGAGGCCTCAAAGCTTCCGCTGACCGGCGGCGGTAGCGGGTACATTATCTACGGCTTCGGCAACAGCGTGAACGACTTCGGCAAGGTGAGATATCCCCGGGATCGCCGCGACTGTCTGGCCTGCCACGTCGACAAGACGCCGCCGGCCTTCGGATTGCCGCTGCCGGAGGGGACATTGGGGACGACCACGGCGACGGGAGCGGACGCGAACAATGCGGCCGCGGACGATAACACCCGGATTCCGCCGATGAAAGCAACCTGTGTCTCCTGTCATGACCAGCTCTTTGCAATCAACCACGCGGATGGCCATGTGACCGGCTCGGGTGCGGCGGCTGTGGAGAACTGCCTCGCCTGCCACACGACCGGGTTGCTCCAGGGGGTCGATTTTTCCCACAGGGCGGTAAGGTAGCGTAGCGCCTTGTTTCGTATATTCCCCCTCCCTCGACGGGAGGGGGCACCCCCTACCCTAACCCTCCCCCGCCAGGGGGGAGGGAATTGATTTGAGCATTGCGGTAAACCTCAATAAAAAATCCCCGTCGTCCAACGGGGATTTTTTATAACCGGGTTCCGCCCGCATGTTCCGTTATTTCGGATCAGCGATGTCCGGTTAAGGATTTGCATGTAATTGATCCAGGTTTGGCGGCTG
>CAYSSF010000132.1:0-11126 GCA_964433455.1 uncultured Syntrophaceae bacterium | reverse complement strand
CGCTTCAAAGGGAGATCGGCCGCATGGAAGGAATAGATCTTCCCCTCTTTCTTAAATTTGACTCCGACGATAGGTTTCAAGGATAGTCACCCCGGGTGCTTATTTTGTTCACGCGAGTTTAATCAGCATCGCCTCCAAAGTCAACGACTTATTGGCGTTCTGTGCGATGGCGCTCATCGCCGCATCCACCGCGGCGATGTTGCCGAGCAGATCGCGTCCCGAAAGGCGCCCGGCGACCGCTTCGATCACCGAGGCCCGATCCCGGAAGATCAGCCTCTCTTTCTCTCCCGTCTCCCGGAGAACCAGACCGTCCCGATAGCCGTTCCGGAGGATCCGGAGGCGCTCCAGGATCTCCTCCCGTTCCGTCCCGAAGCGACCGGCAAAGGCGAGTCTCTTCAAGAGATCCTCCGGATTGTCCTCGGCAAAGAGATCGAGGATGGCATTCCGCATTGTGAGGAAGTCTTCCCGGTTCATCTCGACGGCCCTGCCGATGCTGCCTCCGGACGATGCGGCGAGGATCTCCGCGGCGGCGGTTTCCAGCCCCTCCTTCTCCCGGAGAAACCGGGCCACCTCCCCCGTCGGCAGAGAGGAGAAGCGCAAATGCTGGCAGCGGGAGAGGATCGTCAGCGGGAGGGCATGGGGCCGGGCGGTCGTCAGCAGCAGAATGTTGTCCGCGGACGGCTCCTCCAGGGTCTTGAGAAGGGCATTGGCGGCGGCGGTGTTCATCCGGTCCGCCTCCTGCAGAATGAAGACCCGCTTTCCCTCTCCCGGGCGGAAGGTCATCCGGGCCTGGATCTCCTTGACCGCCCCGATCTTGATGAACTGGCCTTCCGCCTGGAGCGTGATGATGTTGGGGTGGTTTTTGTGTTCCGCCTTCCGGCAAGAGGCGCAGCCGTCGCAGGGCGGTTCCGAACCCCCGCAGTTGAGGGCCCGGGCGAAGACGGACGCGGTGGTTTTCTTCCCGACGCCATCCATGCCATAGAAGAGATAGGCATGGGCAATGCGGTCCTTGGCCATCGCGCTCTTCAAGACGGCGACCGGCTTTTCGTGGCCGTAGATTTCCGCAAATCTCATGCGCGCCCACCCTCATGGAAAGGGATCTGCGGCAAATCCTCCAGACAGCGGCAGACCTCGCGGTGGACGGTTTCTATCGGCCCCGCGCCGTCGATGATCCGAAAGCGCCGGGGCTCCTCGGCGGCAAGGGTCAGATACCCGTCCCGGATCCTCCCGTGAAACCGGGACTGCCCCAAGAAGGGGAGGGATAATTGCGTATGACGCCCATTCCTGATGCTTCGATAAAGCGCTTTATCTTCCCTCTCAAAGCGGTCTTCTGCCGCCTCCGGTCGTATACCGGACGTCCGCCTTTTAGCCCGTTCCAAACCGGCCTCAACGGGGAGATCGAACAGCAGGGTCAGGTCAGGATGGAGAGAACATGTGGAAAAATCGTTCAACGTGCGGATGAACGCGACATTGAGCTCCCGGCCAAAACCCTGATAGGCCAGCGTCGCGTCCGCAAAGCGGTCGCAAAGGACCCACTGCCCCGCCTCCAGCGCGGGGAGGATGGTTTCCCTCACATGCTGGGCGCGCGCGGCGGCAAACAGAAGAAGCTCCGCTTCGGCGCCGATCGCCCAGGATCCGCGGTTGAGTAGGATCTCCCGGATCTTCCGGCCGAGCGGCGTCCCGCCGGGTTCGGCAGTTGTGAGGACGGGGATGCCGCGCTCCCGCAACCAATCCGCAGCGAGTTTGATCTGGGTGGTTTTCCCGGATCCCTCGCCGCCCTCGAACGTAATGAAATACTTCATTCTTCTGCCCCGCCTTTAAACCGCATGGTCAGGCCGCAGGGCCTTGAAAAAAGAGGGGGGAAAGCCGCACCCCGTCGCCGGCGCGGTATTTCCCCCTCTTCCAATTCAAGCGGATATGGGCTACTTCTCTTCCCCGGGTGTGATCGCCTCGACCGGGCACTGCTCCGCGCAGGCCCCGCAGTCCGTACACAATTTGGGATCGATCACGTATTTGTCTTCGCCTTCGCTGATCGCCTCCACGGGACATTCATCCTGACAGGAACCACAGGCAATGCATTCATCGGTAATGATATACGCCATTTTTTTTCTCCTTTTTCAATTTTTTATCCGGCAGACCGGCGCACCCGGTCCGCTCGCTAAACGGAAACCACGGATTTTACCCACGGAATCTCCTGTTTTATCGTTCTTTCGATCCCGTTCTTCAGGGTCATCTGGGCCATCGGGCAGCCGTGACAGGCCCCGACCAACTTCACCTTGACAACGCCGTCGTCGTCCACGTCGATCAATTCCACATCTCCACCATCCGCCTGGAGATTGGGCCTGATCCGGTCAACGATTTTCTGCACCTCTTCTTTCATCCTTCTTCTCCCATTCCCGCCGCTTTACGGGTCAGCCATCAGTGCGGCATGTAGCCGATCATCTCGCGAGTGAGATCCTTCGCGATATTGGAAAGGTCCGGTTTAATGATCAGGTATTCGCTGATCTTGTGATGGGACGCCGTCCAGAGGGCTTTCCCCGTCTTCGCCTCGAACATGGTGATACTGAGGCTCACCTTGGCCAACTTATCGGTATTCTCCGTCGTGTAGTTCCAGTAATCGACGCGGACAAGCAGAAACGCGTCCGTGCCGGTCAACTCGCCGATCCGTCCGCTCAGTTCCGGATCCGAAAAACTGACGTTCGCGCGCTTGGCCAGATACTCCTCGACAACCTTTCGGAAGGCCTCATCCGATACCATACGCCGGCCGATGGTTTCTCCTCCAACCACTTCGGAGAACCACTTCCGCTCGATCAGGGCTTCGACAAATAGACGATCGACAATGCCCTTCGCATCTCCAAAAGCCGTCGTGTCGGCAGGCAGGACGGCGATTCGCCGGGGATGAAAGTCGCGGGCCTCCGGCGCAGTCTCGGAAAAACGGAGCCCTCCGCAGCCCGGAATACCCAGGCAGAGGATTGCAATGATGGCCATTATTCCTTTTTTCGTGATCACGATCCCTCCGGTTTATACAGCCAGCCCCCGAACCCCCAAGAGCCACAATAAGGCGCTGGCCCCGGCGATCAAGTAGCTGCTCTCCAGGAGACCTTCCAGAACGACTCCGGAAAACCCGGACCTTCTATCATAAAGTTTGAAACAAATCCATATATAAAATACACAAGTTAATAGAAAAAAACTGAGTGATGTCGACCACCCGGCCGGAGGGGCCGCCAGGAGCATCACAAACAGCAAGCCGGAGATCCCCTGGAGGATGATCCTTGTTTTCCGCTCGCCGATCAGAACCGGCAGGGTCTCCCGGCCGATCAGACGATCACTCTGGATATCGAGGATATCCGACAGCGCGGAACGGGTGAAGACGATGCCGGCAATGAACAAAAAGGCGATCACAACCCCCGGCGTGGGCGTGGGTCCGGCCTCGATCCACGGCAGCAACGCCGTGACGGCCGCCCAGGCGATGGCAGTGGCGACGTTCTTCGACCCCGGAATATGCTTCAGACTCTGAAAGCGCCATCCCTGCGGCAGAATTCTTGTATCGTAGAGAACACCGGAGAGAGAGATGACGAACAGCAGAATGAAGGGCGCCGGCCCCGCGGCGAAGGAGGCGCCGAGAGCGAGAATCATCGAGAAAACGGCCAATGTCACATAGATCTTTTCATGGAGCAGGTAGGACTCTTCGCGGAAGGAGCTGATGCTGCTGGTTTTCCGGTTGATGAAGCGGTTGAGCACATGCATGGCGTAGACGTAAAGGGAGGCGGTCAGGATCAGCAGGAGGTTCACCGGCAAACCCTGAAGAAGCATCGCGGCAAAGGAGAGACAGCCGGCGCCCGCGGCGGAGTAGATATCCGTGCGGACGGCAAAGACCCAGATCTTGAAGAGATGCCGGAGGATCTCTTCCCGCTTTCCCAGCCGGCCGGTCAGATGGTCCACCACCCGGCCGATGATCCAGTTGGGTGTCGACGCCCCGGCCGAGACGCCGATCCGGCGGTAGGCCGCGACATTGATTTCCTTGAGTTCGTCGGCGGTCTCGATGTGGAAGGCGGGTTTTCCCCGGAGCTTGGCCAGTTCGGCGAGGCGCTGCGTGTTCGCGCTGTTTCGGCCGCCAACGATAAAGACGGCATCCGTTCCGGCGGCGAGCGCCTTGATCTCGGTCTGACGCTTCTCCGTCGAGTCGCAGATCGTCTCGAAGATCACCGCCTCCGGAAACCGCTCCTTGACCCGGCGGACAATGGCGGCGTACTCCTCCAGACTCTGCGTTGTCTGGGCGACGACGCAGACCTTCGTCAACGCCGGAAGACCCTCCACCTCTTCCGGGGCGCCGATGACGATTCCCGCCCCGCCCGCAAAGCCGAGCAGACCGTTCACCTCCGGATGCTCCCGATCCCCCGCAATCAGGACCGTGAAGCCCGCCCCCGCGCGCTTCCGGATGATCGCCTGGACGTGCGCCACCTTGGGACAGGTCGCATCGATGATCCGGAACCCCTTCTCGTTGATTTTTTTTCTCTCCGCCGGGGAGATGCCGTGGGCGCGGATAACCATGAAGGCCCCTGCGGGAACCCCTTCGGTCTCCTGCATGCGCCGAATCGGAATGATTCCGCGCTTCCGGAGAAGTTCGACCGTCTGGGGGTTGTGGATCAGCGGACCGTAGGTATAGATGGCCCCATGACCCTCCTGACGGACCATGTCGAGGACCATATCCACGGCCCTCTTGACCCCCATGCAGAAGCCGGCGGTTTTTGCCAGTTTTACGCCCATGATGGAGCGTTCCCCTCCCCCCGTGGTTTGCTCAGCAAGAGAAAGAATTCCCGGTTTCCCGCCGGCCCCGTGAGCGGGGAATCGCAGCGTCCGAGGATTTCAAGCCCGAGACCCCGGCAGAAGATCTCGATCTCCTCCAGGATGCGTTCATGGAGCGCCGGGTCCCGGACGACGCCGCGCGGGCCGACTTCGCCCTTTCCCGCCTCGAACTGCGGCTTGATCAACACGATCAGGCGGGCGCCGTCCCGGATCAGCCGGAGAACCGGCGGGATTACCTGCCGAAGCGAGATAAAGGAGACGTCGATGCAGGCGATGTCGATCCCGTCAGCGATGTCGCGGCCGTCGTAATGGCGGATGTTCGTCCGTTCGATGTTCACAACCCGCCGATCCTCCCGGAGTTTCCAGGAAAGCTGTCCATAACCGACGTCGACGGCATAGACCTTTGCGGCCCCCGCCTGGAGGAGGCAATCGGTGAAACCGCCGGTGGAAGCCCCCACGTCCAGGGCGACGAGATCCCGGACGGAGATGCCGAAGGTTTCGAGGGCGCCCCGCAGCTTCAGGCCGCCGCGGCTTGCATAGGGATTCTCTTCTCCGCGGACCCGGATCTCCGCATCGGCGGGGACCATGGTTCCCGCCTTGTCCAGCGGCCGTTCACCGACGAGGATCTCACCCGCGAGGATCAGCGCCTGGGCCCGCTGCTGGTTCACGGCCAGACCCCGCTCGACCAGGAGGCAATCCAGACGGAGTTTGTGTATTTTCGGTTTCATAATATGGGGTCACCGTATGGGGTCAGGTCTTGCAATTTAGCGTTTTCGGCATAGCCGGCATGGTAAACGCTAAATTGCAAGACCTGACCCCATTTACATCTCCCGCACCGCGGCGGCGATGCCCGCCGCGTCGATCCCGTACATCCGCCGGAGCTCCTTCTGGGCTGCGTGCGGGGCGAACTCATCCGGGATGCCGAGCCGCCGGACGGAAACGCCGCTGATCCCCTTTTCCGAGAGGAGTTCGAGAACAGCGCCGCCGAACCCCCCCATCAGCGCGTTCTCCTCGACGGTGATGATCCGCTTCATCTCCCGCGCGGCGGCGCAGATAAGCTCCGCGTCGAGGGGTTTGACAAACCGGGCATTGATGACCCGGACGGCAGTCCCCCCGGCCCGCAGAAGTTCCGCCGCGGCCAGGGCCGGATGAACGCAGGCGCCGATCGCGACAATGGCAACGGTGGCGCCCGGCGGATCGAAAAGCATTTCACCCTTTCCGACGGGGAGGGTGCGGGGAGTTTCGTCCAGCGGGACGCCGACCCCGGCGCCTCGCGGGTAGCGCACCGAAGCGGCCCGGCCGCACTCTACGGCGGTTTTCAGCATGTGCTGGAGCTCGTTTTCATCCTTCGGCGCCATGATGATGAGGTTCGGAACGGTGCGGAGGAAGGCGAAGTCAAACAGGCCGTGGTGGGTGGGGCCGTCCGCGCCGACGAAGCCGCCCCGGTCCATCGCCAGGACCATCGGCAGCTTCTGCAGACAGACGTCGTGGATCACCTGATCGTAGGCGCGCTGCATAAAGGTGGAATAGATCGCAACAATCGGAACGAATCCCTGGGTGGCGAGCCCGGCGGCAAAGGTCACCCCATGCTGCTCGGCCATTCCAACATCGTAAAACCGGTTCGGAAAATTCACCGCGAAGCAGTCAAGCCCCGTTCCCTCGGACATCGCCGCCGTGATTGCGACGACGCGTGGATCCTTCTTGGCCAGCGTCACAACCGTCCGGCCGAACACCTTTGTGTAGGAGGGGGGGGAGGGCGAACCGCCGGAGGCGACCGTCCCCCCGGTATCGATGTGAAACGGCGGGATGCCGTGAAACCGGGAGGGATCGTCTTCGGCGAATTTGTATCCCCGTCCCTTCTGCGTGACGACGTGGACAAGGACCGGCCCTTCCAGCGTCCGGACGTTTTTCAGATTCAGGATCAGGTGGTCGAGATGGTGCCCTTCGAGCGGCCCGACATAGGTGAAGCCCAACTCCTCGAAAATCGCCCCGGGGACGAAGAAGGTCTTGAGCGACTCCTCCACCTGGCGGGAGAACTTCAGCATCTTTTTGCCGATACCGGGGATCGAGTTGAGGAAGGTCTTGACCTCCGCCCGGATCCGATTCACCGTCTGGCCGGTCATGACCCGGTTCAGGTAGGAGGAGAGGGCGCCCACATTGGGAGAGATGCACATCTCGTTGTCGTTCAAAATGATGATCAGGTTCTTCTTGCGGTCCCCGGCCCAGTTCAGCCCCTCGAAAGCCATCCCGGCGGATATCGCGCCATCGCCGATGACGGCGATGATCCGATAATTTTCCCCCCGGAGGCAACGCGCCTCGGCCATTCCCGCCGCTGCGGAGATGGAGGTCCCGCTGTGCCCCACATCGAAGGTGTCGTAGATGCTCTCTTCCCGTTTCGGGAAACCGCTGATCCCGCCCCGCTGGCGCAATGTATCGAAGCGCCCCTTCCGTCCCGTAATGATCTTGTGGGTGTAGGCCTGATGCCCGACGTCCCAGACGAGACGGTCCCTCGGCGTGTCAAAAACATAATGGAGCGCAAGCGTCAGCTCCACCGTCCCCAGCGACGAGGCCAGGTGCCCCCCCCGTTTCGAAACGGTCTCGATCATCATCTCCCGGATCTCCTCCGCGAGGCGGTTCAATTCCGTCACGCTGAGCCCCCGGATATCTTCGGGATCATTCACTCTTTCAAGGATCCCCTGTTTCCGTTCTCCCATCATCTTCTCTTTTCAGGACCTCCGTCCCAGGATATACGGAGCGATCGCGCGGAGCGGCGCCGCCCCTTCATCGAAAGAGGCAAGCGATGCAATCGCCGCCATGACGAGTTCCGCCGCCTGGGCGCGCGAGGCATCAATCCCCATCAGGGACGGAAAGGTAACCTTCCCGCGGGCCGCATCGCTTCCGGTCCCCTTCCCGAGAACGAGCGGATCCCCCTCGACGTTGAGAATGTCGTCGGCGATCTGGAAGGCAAGACCGATCTTTGCGCCGTAGTCCGAAAGGTGGGCAAGCGCCTCCTTCCCGGCCCCGGCGAGGAGGGCCCCCGCCCGGACGGAAATGCGAAGCAGCGCGCCTGTTTTGCGCCGGTGGATGGCGTAGAGGGTTTCTAACCCCACCGCTTCCCCTTCCGCGCGGATGTCCAGGACTTGACCTCCGACCATGCCGCGATGGCCTGCCGCTTCCGCGATCTCGCGGACAACGTCGAGAATCCTTTCCGGCGGCATGCCCGGCATCCCCTCCCGGTCGGTCAGCAGGCGGAAGGCCTCCGTCAGCAGGGCATCGCCGGCCAGGATCGCGATGTCCTCTCCGAACATCTTGTGCGAGGTGGCCCTTCCCCGGCGGTAGTCGTCGTTGTCCATCGCGGGAAGATCATCGTGGATCAGGGAATAGGTATGGATCATCTCCAGCGCGCAGGCCGCCGGCAGCACCGCTTCCGCCTCCCCGCCGATCGCCTCCGCGGCGGCCAGGCAGAGGATCGGCCGGATCCTCTTTCCACCGGCCAGAAGGCTGTAACGCATGGCCTGGACGATCACCGAAGGATCGTCCTGCCCGCCGGGGAGACAACCATCGAGGGCGCGGTCGACGAGCGCTTTTCGTTCGTCGAGATAGGCGGCCAGCGAGGAGTCAGGATTCACGATCTTCCCCCGCAAACGGTTTGGCAACGAGTTCTCCCTCTTCCCGGAGAAGAAGCTCCACTCGCCGGTCGGCCTCGTCGAGCTTCTTCGCACAGAGCCGGGAAAGTTTGATCCCCTCCTCGAAGGCCTTCAGCGATTCCTCCAGCGTCATCTCCCCCGCCTCCATCCGGTGGACAATCTCCTCCAACTTTTCCAACGCCTCTTCAAACTTCTCCTTGGACATCAGACGGCTCCTTGTATGTTTCGATAATGACGGCGCTCAGATTTCCCGAGGCGAGACGGATATCGATCTCCTGCCCGGGTGCGGTCTCTCCGGCACGACGGAGGATGAGACCGTTCGTCTTCCGACGCGTGATGCTGTATCCCCGGCCGAGGACGGCCAGCGGATTCAGAGAAGCCAGGAGCGCCATTGCGGCATGCGCGCGGCTTTTCCTTAACACGGTCTGTTTCTCCCATGCTGCTTGCAGGGTCGTCCCGAGGCCCCGCACCCCCATGCGACCCTCGTCGATCCGCGACCTCGGGTTCCGGTGTCCGAGACGGACCTTCAGATGGACCCATGCCTGCCGACGCGCCTCCCGCAGGCGGACGATGGAGAGCCTCATCCTTTCAAGATAATCATCGAGCGCGATCCGGGCGTCGATCAGGCGCCGCTTCGGGTCGCGGAGCCTCCGCTGGAGATCGGCGATCCGTTCCCTGTGCCGCTCCCTCTTCTGTCGCAGGCAACGGGCCAGGCAGAGGCGGAACGACGCCACGGTTTCCAGAAGCTCCGCGCAAAGCGGCACCGCCAGTTCAGCCGCGGCCGACGGGGTCGCCGCGCGGAGATCGGCGGTGAAGTCGGCGAGCGTGAAGTCCGTTTCATGGCCGATCGCCGAGATCACGGGAATCCGCGACCGGGCGATCGCCCGCGCCACCCCTTCATCGTTGAACGGGGCGAGGTCCTCCAGCGAGCCGCCGCCCCGGGCCAGGATGATCACGTCGACGCCTGCGATCTGAAGATCGCCAAGGGCGCGGATGATCTCCGCGGACGCCTCCGTCCCCTGGACGCGGACCGGGGCGATCAGAATGTCCACCGACGGAAAGCGGCGGCGGGTGACGGTCAGGATGTCCCGGATGACGGCGCCGGTCGGCGAGGTGACGACGCCGATTCGCCCGGGCAGGAACGGGATCGGCTTCTTGCGGGCCGGGTCGAAAAGCCCCTCCGTATCGAGACGGGCCTTGAGCTGTTCGAAGGCCTTCTGAAGAGCCCCCAGCCCCCGCGGCTCGACCGCATCGATAACGAGTTGGTACTCGCCGCGGGGCGGATAGACCGTAATCCGCGCCCTGCAGACGAGGCTCATCCCCTCTTCGATCTCGAAAACCGGGGGGCGGTTCCAGTTCGAGCCGAAAGGGCTTCGAAAAACCACGGCCCGGATCTGGCTCTTCATGTCCTTGAGCGTGAAGTAGAGATGCCCCGACGCGGGCCGGCGCAGGTTCGACACCTCCCCCTCCACCCACACGACGGCAAGCCCCTCCAGGAGGGCCTTGATCCGGTCGTTCAGCGCCGAAACGGTCAGAATTTCTTTCAGGTTTCCGCTTTCCATGCCGTGGAACTATCAGATATCGACCGCCGTGACAAGACCGAATTTATCGGAGGGCGTCACCTCGGATTGTCCGGGAGACGGGATCTTTGGAAATCATGATCCCTCCGCGTATCGGGGTTTTTTCGGGGCGCCCGAAAGGGCCGATTCATAATGACAGATTCGTTGACTTTTATCCCTCCCTCCCCCATAATAACCCGCCAAGAGGGTTTTTTTCAGTCCCCTCCGTTTCCCCGCATCCCGGTTCCGACGCCGGGCGCGGGGCTTCCGCTCACAGACCAACAGGGGAGGTTATGAAAAAGAAAGACTTTTTGAAGACGCCGGTTAAGCACATCGACATCACCTCGTTCGACGCCACGCCGATCATCGGGGCGATGCAGGGGATGTCGTTCACCGCCCGTGATCTGGCGACGGCGTCCGGCATCTACGACCGGATGCTCGCCGAAAAGAGGTGCGGCATCATCCTGACCATCGCCGGAAGCACCAGCGCCGCCGGATGCATGCAGATCTACGTGGAGATGGTGAAGAACAACATGGTGGACGCCATCGTGGCCACCGGGGCCGCTGTGGTCGACATGGATTTTTTCGAGGCGCTCGGTTTCCGCCATTATCAGGGAACGCCGTTCGTGGATGACCGGGTCCTCCGGGGCCTTTACATCGACCGGATCTACGACACCTATATCGATGAGACCGAACTCCAGATCTGCGACAAGACCATCCAGACCATTGCCGACGGCCTGTCCCCGAGGCCCCACTCCTCGCGCGAGTTCATCCGGGCGATGGGCCGCTATCTGACCGAACATGCGGTGAAGAAGGAATCCCTCGTCCAAGCGGCCTTCGAGAACGATGTTCCGATCTTCTGCCCCGCCTTCACGGACAGCAGCGCCGGTTTCGGCCTCGTCCTCCACCAGGTAAAGAACCCGAAGGAACACCTCTCCATCGATTCGGTGAAAGACTTCCTCGAACTGACCCGGGTCAAGATCAAGGCGGGGACGACAGGCCTGCTGATGATCGGCGGCGGCGCGCCGAAGAACTTCGCCCAGGACACGGTCGTCTGCGCGGAGGTGCTCGGGAAAGAGGTTCCGATGCACAAGTACGCCGTCCAGATCACGGT
>CAYSSF010000131.1:9582-11147 GCA_964433455.1 uncultured Syntrophaceae bacterium | reverse complement strand
ATGAGATCTCCGAGGATGAGCTCTACAACCTTCAGGAGGAGGTCCAGAAACTGACCGATCACTATATCGAGCGGGCGGACAAGTTGCTTTCCGCCAAGGAAAAGGAGATCATGGAGATCTGATGAAATCGCCCGATTTTGCTTCTTACGGGGAGTCTGCGGGCTCCCCGTTTTGTTTCGATCCGTCTTGATTAGTTGCGGACGTTGTGTTAGTCGATTTTTGCATGGGAAATTCCTAATACCAGTTCAGGTGGGTGATGAAGGAGATCGATCCGGATAAACTGCCAGAGCACATCGCGATCATCATGGACGGCAACGGTCGCTGGGCCGAACGTCATGCGATGGGGAGGGTTTTTGGCCACAGAAAGGGCGCCGAATCCGTGCGGGTCGTGGTGAGGACCTGCCGCCGGACCGGAATCTCCTGCCTGACACTGTATGCCTTTTCGATGGAGAACTGGCTTCGCCCCAAAGCGGAGGTCCGCGCCCTTCTCAAACTGCTCAAGGAATATCTGGTAAACGAGGTTCAGGAGATGATGGATCAGGATATCCGTTTGACGGCCATCGGAAACCTGGATTCACTCGGAACTCCCGTGCTGAACCAACTCCGGGAGACGATCGAACGAACGGCCGGAAACCGGGGAATGGTCTTGAACCTGGCCCTCAGTTACGGAGGCCGTGACGAAATTGCAACGGCTGCGAGTCGCATGGTGAGCGACGGTTTGGCCGGAAAGATCAAGCCGGCGGACGTCACGAAGGAACTCTGCCGACGATACCTCTATACCAGCGCGCTCCCGGATCCGGACCTGCTCATCCGGACGGGTGGAGAATACCGGATCAGCAATTTTCTCCTTTGGCAGATGGCCTATACGGAATTCTATTTTACGGATATCCTGTGGCCCGACTTCCGCGAACCCGATCTGCTGGAGGCGATAGCCGAATATCAGCAGCGGGAGCGCCGTTTCGGCCGAACGAGCGGGCAACTCCGCGGAACATAGATGAGCACCTCGCATCTATGCCCGGCGGACGATCGAAAAGGAGACAAGTTTCAAATCTCGCCCTCCTTGACGATCTTCGTCGGCATAAAGCGCCTGAGGGAAAAGGGATGTCTCCTCACGTAAAAAGATGGGTCACTGCGTTGATTGCCGTTCCAGTGCTGTTCGGAATCATCGCTTACGGCGGAAAGGCGTCCTTTGCCGTTCTGATCATACTGGCTTCACTTGCGGGGATGTACGAATACAACCGGATGGCGTTCGGTAAAGGTTTATCCGTGGAAAAGGGCGTAACGATGGCGAGCGCCCTTCTGATTCTGCTGACGGCCGTCACCGGGGAGGCAAAAGTGCTTTTTGCCCTGGTCGCCTTTTCCGTCATGGCGGTTCTGATGTTGAACCTGCTTCGGATCCGGGAAAAGGGATTGGACATGGCGCCTGCCGGGCGGGCGCTCCTGGGGATATTGTATATTCCCGTGTTGATGTCCCACTTTATCCTGATTCGCGGGACATCTTCAGGCGCTCTTTGGATTTTTTTCATCCTGGTCCTGGCTTTTGCTGGAGATATTGCCGCGTTCTA
>CAYSSF010000131.1:1583-9572 GCA_964433455.1 uncultured Syntrophaceae bacterium | reverse complement strand
GTGGGACGGCGGCTGGGGAAACGAAAACTGCTCCCCGAGGTCAGTCCCGGAAAGACCGTCGAAGGTATGATCGGTCTGATGGTCGGCAGCGTCGTCGGGTGCCTTCTTTTCCGGCAATGGTTTTTCCCCGAGTTGGCGGCGGCGCATACCGTCATTCTCGGACTGGTGGGAAGTGTGGCGGGACAGCTTGGCGATCTTTCCGAGTCTGCTTTGAAGCGGGCGGCGGGAGTCAAGGATTCCGGCACAATGCTTCCCGGTCACGGGGGAATCCTCGACCGGTTGGATTGTCTGATGTTCATTACACCATTTGTTTACTATTATCAGGAATTTGTTATCCGATGAAAAGGATTTCCATCCTCGGTTCCACCGGCTCGATCGGGGTCAGCACGCTGGACGTGATCGGGGCGCATCCGGGGGAGTTTACCGTGACCGCCCTTGCCGGAGGCCGCAACATCGCGCGACTGAAGCTGCAGATGGAGCGGTTTCACCCCTGTCTGGTTGCGGTGATCGATGAGGCGCATGCATGCGAACTCAAGTCATTGGCAGGCACGACCACCACGACAATTCTCTTTGGACCGGAGGGGTATCGCGAAGCGGCTGCGGCGGAAGATACGGATATGGTGGTCTCCGCCATGGTCGGAGCGGCCGGCCTGCTTCCGACCCTGGATGCGATTGAAGCGGGAAGGGACATCGCGCTGGCGAACAAGGAGACGCTGGTGATGGCGGGCGGCATCGTTCTCGACAAGGCGGTCCAAAAAGGGGTGACCGTCATTCCGGTCGACAGTGAGCACAGCGCGATCTTCCAGTGTCTGCAGGGGCACAATCGCGAAGATCTCCATCGGATCATTCTTACGGCCTCCGGCGGTCCCTTCCTCCATACCTCCGCTGAAGAGTTGGCGGAGGTTACTCCGGCGCAGGCCCTGAAACACCCCAATTGGACCATGGGCAACAAGATTACGATCGATTCGGCGACGATGATGAACAAGGGGCTGGAGGTGATCGAAGCTTCATGGCTCTTCAATGTGCCTGTTTCGAAGATCGATGTCGTGATTCACCCGGAGAGCATCATTCATTCATTGGTCGAGTACAAGGACGGCAGCGTAATCGCCCAGTTGGGAGTTCCGGACATGAGGGTTCCCATTGCCTACGCCCTCTCCTATCCGCGTCGCATGAACCGGAGTGGAGCCGGTCTCGATCTTGTGAATGTGGGGAGACTCACTTTTTTGAAACCCGATCCGGTTCGCTTTCCCGCGTTGAGGTTAGCCTATGAGGCGGCGGAAACCGGCGGAACGATGCCGGCCGTTCTGAATGCGGCGAATGAAGTTGCGGTAACGGCATTCCTCGATGGGGAGATCGGCTTTAACGAGATCGGCCGTCTGGTTGAAAAGGTTCTATCACAACATTGCGTCCGTGTTGAACCGCGGATCGAGGAGATCCTTGCTGCGGACCGGCAGGCAAGAGAAGAGTCCCAAAATGAGAGTAGAGGAATAAAACATTGATTGGAATCAATATCATATCGGTGATTGTCTTGTTGGGCGTCCTGATCTTTGCTCATGAACTCGGCCATTTTCTGATGGCCAAACGGGCAGGTGTCGGAGTCCTGAAATTTTCCCTCGGTTTCGGTCCCCGGATTCTGGGCAAAAAGATCGGCGAGACGGAGTATCTCCTCTCCCTGATCCCGCTGGGAGGGTATGTAAAGCTCCTCGGAGAATCCCCGGGAGAGGAGTTGACGGAAGAGGATCAAAAAAGGTCCTTTCAGGCACAAAAGGTCTGGAAAAGAATCGCGATTGTGGCGGCGGGACCGGTCTTCAATGTCCTGCTCGCGATCATGATCTTCACGGTGGTCAACATTACCGGACTTCCCGCATTAACGGCCGAAGTCGGCATGACCCACCCGGATTCCGCCGCAATGGAATCCGGGATCGAAGCAGGGGATCGAATCACGGCCATCGGCGGAAAGACTGTGACAAAATGGGATGAAATATCAGAAATCGTTTCGAAAAGCAATGGGATGCCACTTTTGATCACACTACAGCGAAATGGTTCGTCCCTCGATATCAAGGTGACGCCCAAGGCAATGAAAACCCGTAATCTATTCGGGGAAGAGGTGGAGTCGTACAAGATCGGCATTTCCCCGACCTCCCACACTGTGGTCCAGAGACGCAATCCACTGTCGGCCTTCGGGGAGGGCATCCGCCAGACATGGGTGATCAGCAAATTGACCGTGATCAGCATCGTCAAGATGTTTCAGGGGGTCGTTTCGCCGAAGACGATGGGGGGACCGATCCTCATCGCCCAGATCGCGGGAGCGCAGGTGAAAGAGGGGGTCGTCCCTTTTCTGCTCTTCATGGCGCTGTTGAGCATCAATCTGGCGATCCTTAATCTGCTGCCCATCCCGGTACTGGATGGCGGTCATCTTCTGTTCTACGGGATTGAGGCGTTAACCGGTCGCGAGGTGAATCTCCGTTGGCGGGAAATCGCCCAGCAGGTCGGTTTTGCGCTGCTGATTCTGCTGATGATTTTTGTCTTCATGATGGACATTGATCGGTTGAACATCAAGTTTATTGATGATCTGATTCGTACATTTACAGGATAGCGATGATCACGCTGGCGATTGAGTGTGCGACCCAAACGGTATCCATAGCCCTACTCAACCAGGAGAAGATTCTCGCCGAGCTCTATCTGGATGCGGGAAAAGGTCATTCAGAGGTTCTGCTGCCGGCTCTGGAAAAGCTCTTTTTGATAACGGGTCTGACGACGGAGCGGATCGATCTTCTGGTCTGTACGACCGGTCCCGGCTCGTTCACAGGTGTTCGGATCGGGGTGAGCACCATCAAGGGCCTCGCACTCGCCACGGGAAAGCCGATTGTCGGAGTCTCTACGCTTGAGGCGCTGGCCATGAACGTCTTTCCCGCCCGGAGGCTGATCTGTCCAATCCTGGATGCCCGGAAAAATCAGGTTTACGCAGGTCTCTACCGGCTGGCGCCGGATGGTATGCCGGAAGCCGTTGCCCCGGACCGGTTAACCGATATCGACCTTCTGTTGAAAGCACTGGCAGCGGAAGAGGTCGATTTTGTCGGCGATGCGGCCGTTCTCGATCAGAAGCAGATCTGTGAAGCGAGGGCGCCGGTTTACGGGCTGCAGACCCGCTGTCACAGCCGACCCAATGCCTCGGCTGTGGGGCTGATCGGACTTCGCTGGTATCAACGCGGGCGAATCGAGGATCCGCTGACATTCTCCCCAACCTACCTTCGTCCAACAGGGACACCTTGACGCAAGGTGTCCCCAGTGGAAGTGAACCGCATCAAACAGGCAGGGCTGCTCTTTCTTTCGATAGACAAGAGGTTGACATATTGATCAGATTACGGTAGCGTTTGCACCGGTTGGACGCGTAATGCCGGTTGAATGAAAGACCGGCCTTGCATCGCATTTTACCGGAGGCATGCGTTTTGCCGAACGACAAAAATCATGGCAGCTACATTGTTCGCGAAGGTCTTCCCTTCATTATTTCGCTTGGGGGGGCGATGATCATCGCCTTTATTTTCGGCTTCAACGGGGCTGGCCTTCTCCTTTTGGCCCTGACCGCTTTTGTCGTCTGGTTCTTTCGTAATCCGCAGAGGGAGACACCGGAAAATGGGCGTCTGGTCATATCACCGGCGGACGGAAAGGTCATTCGGATTGAGCGGGCGACCAGCGATGAACTGCCCGGCCGGTCTTTTCAGAAAATCAGCATCTTTATGAACATCTTCAATGTTCACGTCAACCGGATTCCCTGTTCGGGCGAGGTTCGTTTCATCCGGTACCGGCCGGGAAAATTTCTGTCGGCCAATCTCGATAAGGCGTCGGCCCTCAATGAGAGGAATATCATCCTGCTCCGGACGACGGATGGACGTGAAATGATGACGGTGCAGATCGCGGGCCTGATCGCGAGGAGAATTGTATGCTGGCTGAAGGAGGGGATGCAGGTGGAAAGAGGGGAGCGATTCGGCCTGATCCGGTTCGGGTCAAGGGTGGAACTCTTTCTGCCGATCGAATCGACAATTCTTGTCCGGACCGGGGATAAAGTTCGGGCAGGAGAGACGCCCATAGGAGAGCTGACATGAGAAACAGTTCATCATTCAGGCGGGACCGCATGAAGAAAGGGATCTATGTCCTTCCGAATCTTTTTACCACGGCCAATCTTTTCTGCGGGTTTTATTCCGCGATTGCGTCGATGAAAGGGATGTATGAGATCGCGGCGATCACGATCCTGATCGCGGTGGTGCTCGACAGTCTGGACGGCCGGATTGCGCGCATCACCCATACGACCAGCAAATTTGGCGGCGAGTATGATTCCCTCTGTGATCTGGTAACCTTCGGTGTGGCGCCGGCCATCCTGGTCTACAACTGGTCGCTTCTCTCCTATGGCAAATGGGGGTGGCTCGCCGCATTCCTGTTTGTCGTCTGCGGCGCCCTCCGTCTGGCTCGTTTCAATGTCCAGGTCAGCGTGATCGACAGCAGCGTCTTCAACGGTCTCCCCATCCCCGGCGGGGCTTCGGTTGTGGCCACCGGCGTATGGCTCTTTTATTATCTCGGGGGCGATGGCCGTTTCCCGCACCTGGTTGTCATGTTCGGTATGACCGCCGTTGCACTCTTCATGGTCAGCAGCATCAAGTATTACAGCTTCAAGGACCTCAATTTCTTTTTACGGAAGCCATTCATGTCTTTCGTCGTGATTGTGGTGATTCTGGTGGTCATTGTCGCGGAACCGCAGATCATGCTGTTTACATTCGCTTTCGGATACAGCCTTTCAGGACCCGTATGGACCCTGTTCAAGCTTCAACGCAGGTTGCTTACGGAATATCGAGCGAAAAAAACTCAATATCAGGACCATCCGCTGTAGAAGCGAGTTCTGGGAAATATGGGGTCGGACCTCATCGCGCCCCATGCATTACATCCTATGGTTGGAGGAGCAGGGTATGAGAAATTACAATGTTGCCGTTGTCGGCGCCACGGGGGCCGTCGGCAATGAGATGATCAAGATTCTGGAAGAGCGTGATTTTCCGGTAGAAAAACTGGTGCTCCTCGCATCGGAACGGTCGATCGGTAAAGAACTCGCCTTCCGGGGGAAATCCCTGCCGGTGGAGATGCTGACCGAGGGCTCCTTTGCCGGGATCGAGATCGGCCTTTTCTCGGCGGGTGGGAGCATCAGCGAAAAGTTCGGCCCCATCGCCGCGCAAGCCGGATGCGTGGTTATCGACAATACCAATGCCTTCCGGATGGCGCCGGAGATCCCGCTGGTGGTTCCGGAGGTGAATCCGGAGGCCATTGCACTATACAAGAACCGGGGAATCATCGCCAACCCGAACTGTTCCACGATTCAGATGGTTGTTGCGCTGAAACCGATCCACGATGCGGTCCGGATCAAACGGATCGTGGTCTCCACCTACCAGGCCGTTTCCGGTACCGGAAAGAAGGCGATTGAGGAGCTTTCGCTCCAGACGCGTGCGCTGATGAACTGCCAGGAGGCGGTTGTCAAGGTTTATCCGCACCGGATCGCCTTCAACTGCCTTCCGCATATCGATGTTTTCCTCGAAAACGGCTACACGAAGGAAGAGATGAAGATGGTCCGCGAGACCAAAAAGATCCTGAACGACCCTTCGATCGGGGTGACCGCAACGACCGTCCGGGTGCCCGTTTTCTACGCCCACTCCGAATCGATCAACATCGAAACGGAGAAAAAGATCACCCCGGAGGAGGTCCGGAGTCTGCTTTCGAAGGCGCCGGGCGTCCGGGTGGTCGACAACCCGCAGTGGAATGAATATCCGCTCGCGATCGATGCCGCCGGCCATGATGAGACGCTGGTCGGAAGAATCCGGGAGGATGAATCAATTCCGAACGGCATCAACATGTGGGTTGTTGCGGACAACATCCGGAAGGGGGCCGCATTGAATGCCGTTCAGATTGCCGAGATCCTGATCCAGAAATATTTATGAGAATCATCGGGGGAGAGGCCAGGGGCCGGGTGGTCCGACTTCCCGCGGGGAGCCGCATCCGGCCTACCGCCGATCGGGTCAAGGAATCGCTTTTTAATATTCTCCACATCGCCGATGGAACCTCTTTCCTCGATCTCTTCGCAGGCAGTGGGAATGTCGGTTTGGAGGCACTCAGCCGCGGGGCGCGTTTCGCGGCATTCGTGGAAAAGGAGATCCCGCTGGTTCGTGCGCTGGAAGGCAGGCTGGTGCAATTCGGTTTTGCGGGCAGAGCGGAGGTCATTGCGGCGGATGCCCAAAGGGGACTTGGACGTCTCGTTCAACGGGGGACGCGGTTCGATGTCATTTTCTCCGATCCGCCGTACAACCAGGGTCTGACCGACGAGACGCTGGCATGGCCCGATATGAGGGAAGCTCTCGCGGAGAATGGCATCCTTGTGCTCCAGCATTCGACAAGAGAAAAGCCGGAGGCATTACGGGACCGGCCATGGGTGGTGGCGGATCAGAGACGGTACGGCGATACGGTGCTGTCCTTTCTTAAGGGGAGAGATTTGAAATCTGCTCCCAAAACATGGGAATGACCTATGAAGAAGATCGCGGTATACCCCGGTTCATTTGATCCGATCACCAACGGTCATGTGGACATCATCAAGCGGGGCATCGGGGTGTTTGACGAGCTCATCGTTTTGATTGCCTACAATCCGAACAAGAAAACCCTCTTTTCCGTGGAGGAGAGGGTGGAGATGATCCGGGAGGTGATTCGGGACTACGAGGATGTCCGTGTCGACAGCTTCGACGGACTCCTGGTGGAGTATGTAAAAGCAGCCGGGGCGAACGTGATTCTCCGGGGGCTCCGGGCGCTTTCCGATTTTGAATATGAGTTTCAGCTTGCCCTCATCAACCGCCGGTTGAACCGTGACATCGAGACCGTTTTCCTGATGACCGGCTACAAGTGGTTTTACACCAGTTCGACGATCATCAATGAAGCGGCCAGCCTGGGCGGTTCCGTGAAAGGGCTTGTTCCGGAGATCGTGAATCAGAAATTGCAGCAGAAATATCCATCCAAAAGGGGAATCGCATGAAATTGGCATCGAGAGTTTCACTCATCAAACCATCGCCGACGCTGACCATCCAGGCGAGGGCCAACGCGTTAAAGGCATCAGGGAGAGACATCGTCGGCTTCGGGGCCGGTGAGCCCGACTTTGACACACCCCTGAACATCAAAGAGGCGGCCATCCGGGCGATCCATGCCGGTTTTACCAAGTATACCCCCGTTGGCGGCACGGACGAACTGAAGGATGCGGTGATCGCCAAACTCCAGCGGGACAACCAGTTGACCTACCGGCGTTCGGAAATCGTGATCTCCTGCGGGGCCAAACACTCGCTTTTCAACGTCGCCCATGTCTTGTTCGAGGAAGGGGATGAGGTGCTGATTCCTTCACCCTACTGGGTCTCCTATACCGATATCGTCTACCTGACCGGCGCCAAACCCGTCGTCATCAAGACCCGTATCGAAGACGGCTTCAAACTTCTGCCTGCGCAACTGGAAGCGGCCATCACGCCGCGGACCCGTGCGATCATCATCAGCTATCCCTCCAATCCGGCAGGCGTCTGCTACAGCCGCAACGAACTCGAGGAACTGGCCGCGGTGATCCTCCGGAAGGGGATCATGATCATCTCAGACGATATCTATGAGAAGATCATCTATGACGATCGGCCTTTTTGCACGCTGGCATCGCTCAGCGACGAGCTGAAGAGCATTTCCGTCGTGATCAACGGGGTTTCCAAAAGCTATTCCATGACGGGCTGGCGGATCGGTTATGCCGCAGGATCCGAGGAGATCGTCTCCGCGATGACGAAATATCAGAGCCAGAACACCTCCAACCCGACCTCCATTGCCCAGAAGGCGGCTGTCGAGGCTCTGAATGGACCCCAGGAGGGGGTGGGGAAGATGGCCCGGGAGTTCCAGAAGAGAAGGGATCTCATTGTCGAGAGGCTGACGGCCATTGACGGCGTG
>CAYSSF010000131.1:0-1573 GCA_964433455.1 uncultured Syntrophaceae bacterium | reverse complement strand
GACGGCGTGACCTGCCTCAGACCCGAAGGGGCCTTCTACGTCTTTCCCAATGTGGGATCCTATTACGGCCGCTCGTTTGAGGGAAAAATCATCGGCACTTCAGCCGAAATGGCGGCGTACCTCCTGGATGAGGCGAACGTCGCCCTGGTGCCCGGAGGGGATTTCGGCCATGATGACCACATTCGCATCTCCTATGCGACATCGATGGAACAGATTGAAAAAGGGGTCGAACGGATCAGGCTCGCCCTGCTGAAACTTCACTGATGCCCAAAACTGCAGAGTGATAATTCCTGTGTCTTGCTCGGTACTTCGTCCAGAAGGGAAGGGGAGAACCGGACCCCCGCAAGCACGTAACTTGAAGGTAAGCATCTAAAAGAGGGCTTGGGCACATGGGTGGGATCTTATGGGACAACGGTGCGAAGGAGATCCATATTCGCCCTGCCTGTCCCAGGTGAATTCGATGGAGAGCATCCGTGAGTCCGGGCAAAAGAAGAAAAACGAAATCCATTGACCTCGGGGGCGTCCGGATCGGCGGCGATGCACCGGTTGTCGTTCAGTCGATGACCTCTTCCGATACGCGAGATGTGAAAACCACGCTCGAACAGATCCGCAGGCTGGAAGAGGCGGGATGCGAAATGGTCCGCGTCGCCGTTCCCGACGAAGCCGCCGCGCTTGCCATCCATGAGATCCGATCCCGAATTCATATCCCACTGATCGCGGATATCCATTTCCGCCATCAACTCGCCCTGCTCGCGATGAACCACGGGGCGGACGGCATCCGGATCAATCCCGGCAATATCCCGCCGGAGGGGATCCGCAGGATCGTGGAAATGGCCAAAACAAGCCGGAAGGTGATCCGGATCGGGATCAATGCCGGTTCTCTGGAGAAGGAGATTGCCGTTCGCCACGGCGGGCCGACGGCAGCTGCTCTGGTGGAAAGCGCCTTGAAAAACATCCACTTGCTGGAAGAGATGGGCTTTGACACGATCAAACTTTCTCTGAAATCTTCCGATGTGGCAACCACGATCGAGGCATACCGGGCCGTCTCCGCCCAGACCGACTATCCGCTTCATCTCGGCGTGACGGAGGCCGGAACCCTCATCCAGTCGGCCATCAAATCTGCCATCGGCATCGGGACACTGCTCCATGACGGGATCGGCGACACGATCCGGGTTTCCGTCACCGGCGACCCGGAGCCGGAGATCGCCCTCGCCTATGGAATTTTGCGGGCGCTGAAGATCCGGCAGGTCGGACCGGATATCATCTCCTGCCCGACCTGCGGTCGCTGCGAGATCGATCTGGCCGGTCTGGCGACACGGGTTGAAGAGGAGCTTCGGGGGATGAAGAAGCACATCAAGATCGCCCTGATGGGGTGTATCGTCAACGGCCCCGGGGAGGCCGCCGAGGCGGATATCGGCATCGCGGGAGGAAAGGATGCCGGAATGCTGTTTAAAAAAGGGAAGGTGATCCGGAAGATCAGCGAAGCGGAATTCATTCCCGTGCTGCTCGAAGAGATCCGGAAGATGGAATTGGATTAAGGAGGTGTCATGCGTTATTCGGAGATGTTCCTGCC
>CAYSSF010000130.1:0-11213 GCA_964433455.1 uncultured Syntrophaceae bacterium | reverse complement strand
TTAAATGGGCGATTCCCGGGTTCCGTCATGAAGGGAAGATGAGTTGAGAAGGGAGGATGAAAGATGAAAAAGGTGTTCTGTCTGGCCGTTATCGTTGCGGAATTGATGGTCCTGTCGGTTGCCCCGGTGTTGGCCAAGTTTCCTGAGCGTCCGATCAACATCGTGGTTTATCTGAAGCCCGGCGGGGCCGGGGATGTCTTTGCCCGAAGGTTTGAAAAAATCGCCGCCAAATATACCGATGCCAAGTTCGTCGTGATGAACAAACCGGGGGCGGGAGGCATGGTGGCCCTGACCCACATCGTGTCGGGAAAACCGGACGGCTACAATCTGGCCTACGTGACCAAGTCCAACATTGCCCAGTTTGCCCGTGCGGGCGCCAAACTCAAGCTTGACGATCTCGATTGGCTGGCGATGCTGGTCTCCGATCCGGAAAGCCTCATCGTCCTCAAGAAATCGCCGATCCGAACCCTCGATCAGATTGTCGCGGACGCCAAGGCCAAGAAAGGCGGCCAGATCTGGGTCGGACCGGCCGCGGGGGGCAACGACCACATCATGGCCATGAAGACATGGCGGGCTTTGGGAATCGAGGGCAAATGGGTCCCCTTTGAAAGCGGCGAAGAGGCTATGACCGCCCTTATGGGGGAGCACGGGGTGGTCTATGTCGGAAATCCCGGGGATGTTTCGGGGAGACCGGATCTGGAGAATGCGGTTCTGTCGGCGCCCAAACGGTTGGCAGGCGAGGCCTGGCGTCAGATCCCGACATTCAGGGAACTCGGGGTCAAGGGCCTCGATGAGGAGATCATGTGGCGGGGGTTTGCCATTAAAAAGGGGATCCCCGAAGAGGTCCGCAAGTTCTATGTGGATCTGATCACGAAGGTGAGCAACGATCCGCAATGGCGCAAATATATCGAGGACGAGGGCGCCGACCCGGTCTTCTACTCCGATCAGAAGTTCAAAGGGCTCGTCGATCAAGACCACAAGGATTTCGGCGAAGCCCTGAAAATGCTGGGAAAATAAGGGTATGGCGGTACGGCGGCGCCCGGAAGAAGGGGGGGAGGACGGCTTTCCTCCTCCCGAAAAGCGATGCGGGGGATAGGACGATGTGGTCGGTCAAATTCTTCAGTGAGGGGATGGGTCTGCTCTGGCTGACCATTGGGGTATTGGCGATCCTTTCGGCTCTGGGGCTGGCCGTCCGCTTCTCCCGGATGCGACCCTATCTGGGCAATATTCTCGTTTCCTGCTCGCTCGTTGCGGTATCTCTGGTCTTTCTGATCCTTACTTTTGATTTTCCCGCCGAAGAGGCCGGGCCGGCCGTGATCCCGAGACTGTACATCGGTCTGATCCTGCTGCTGTCCGGCGTCGTTTTGGTGCAGACCTTCCGGGGCAAGGAGCCGGCGGTTCCCGGGCTCAGGCAACCGGCTCTTCTGGCCCGGGTCATGGCCGTGTTGATCGTCTACTTCCTGGCCCTCCCCTTTCTGGGGTATTTTCTCTGCTCTTTCCTGCTCGTTGTCGTGTTGCTGCAGACGCTCTCCTATCCAAGGAAAGGTCTCATCTATCTGATTGCCGCAGGTTGGGTCATCTTTTCCTATTTCGCATTCTACAAACTGCTCTATATCCAGCTTCCCCTCGGGTTTTTTGAGGGCCTTTTCTGAGAGGCGACGAAAGGCGGCCACAGCGTGAAGTCTCTGAAACAGGGGTGCAGTAGAGAAAGACAAGAGGAGGTTCCGAAGGGGTTATGGAATTGTTGAGCAATCTTGGGTCGGCCTTTCTCGCGTTGCTGGACTGGCAAACGATGCTCCTGATGGTTGCGGGATGTATTCTGGGGATTCTGGGCGGGGCTATGCCCGGGATATCGCCTGCCACCGCCGTGGCCCTGCTGGTTCCCTTCAGCTATGCGATGGATGCCCGGCTGGCGCTGATCCTGCTGGTCTGCATCTACCAGGCGGCCAATTACGGCGGTTCGATCACCGCCGTCCTGATCAACGCCCCCGGCACCCCGGCGGCTGCCGCCACCTGTCTCGACGGGTACCCCCTCACGCAGCAGGGCAAGGCAGGGAAAGGGCTGGGTACAGCTCTGGTGGCTTCGTGCCTGGGTGGAATCTTCGGCGCCATCATCCTCATTTTCTTCTGCGTCCCGCTGGCCCGGGCCGCCCTCAAGTTTTCTCCCGCGGCCTATTTCGGCCTGGCGATCTTCGGGCTGGCCACCATCGCCTCGATGGGAGGAGGCAACATCGTCAAGGCCATTCTCGCCGTCCTCATCGGTCTTTTGATCAAAACCATCGGTCTCGACCCGATCTCGGGCGCCTACCGCTTTACGCTCGGCTCCGATCTGCTCTACGACGGCTTTGCCCTCATCCCCGCGCTGATGGGTCTTTTCGCCGTGAGCGTCGTTTTTGAAAAGGTGGAGAAGTGGACGGGGCTGGACCGGGCGCTCGACAAGATCGACAGCAAGCTCCCTTCTTTCGAGGAGTTGTGGAAAATCAAGGGGTGCGTCTTGAGATCCTCCATCATCGGGACCATCATCGGCATCTTCCCTGGCGCGGGGGCGACGATCGCCTCGTTCGTCAGCTACGACGTCGCCAAACGGACCAGCAGGGAGCCCGAAAAGTTCGGCAAAGGCGCCCTCGAGGGCGTCGCCGCCTCCGAGGCGGCCAACAGCAGTTCGGTGGGGGGCGCGTTGATCCCGCTGCTGGCTCTGGGCATCCCCGGAAGCGCGACGGACGCGGTTTTGATCGGCGCCTTCGTGCTCCATGACCTGGTACCCGGCCCTCTTCTCTTCCGGGACCAGCCCGCGATCGTCTACGGGATTTTCACCTCCGTTCTGGTGGCCAATCTGCTCGTCCTTCTGATGGGGCTCTACGGCAACCGCCTCTTCATCCGGATGGTTTCCGTGTCGGACAAGATCCTGTACCCCTTCATCCTCGTGGTGGCGCTGATCGGGACCTATTCGGTGAGCAACTCCCTCTACGACATGGGATCCTGCATCGGATTCGGCATTGTGGGCTGGATTCTCAAGCGATACGGATACCCCCCGGCGCCCGTCGTTCTGGGCATCGTCCTGGGAAAGCTTATCGAGTACAATTTCCGGCGCGGCGTGATCATGGGGGGGTACAGCGTCTTCTACACGGACACCCTGGCCTTTGTGGTCCTGTCGCTGGCGGCGCTGTCGCTTTTTTACCCGCTCATCCGGGCGGGCTGGAGGAGGTTCCGGAAGCAACTGGCGGCATGAGGGGATAACCGGTTTACCCCGCCGCAGGCGTTGTCCTTCAGTCCGTTATCCGCAGGTTCTTGATGAGGTATTCCCGGAATGCGCCATAATCGTTGGCGAGAAGGACCGGGTTTCCCGACCGTTCGTCGATATCCTTCATGCTCTGCGGGAGATCGGGGTTGATCCCCAGAAGCTCCCGGATCTCATCGGGGAACTTCGCGGGATGGGCGGTTTCCAGGCTGATGCAGAGGGGAACGTCGCCGAAGAGTTCGAGATAGACCTCGAGTCCCCGCCAGCCCACGGCGCCGTGCGGTTCGAGGAGCACCCGGTACTGGTCGTAAATCCGCTTGATCGTCTTTTTCGTTTCCCGGTCGGATATGCTGACGGAACAGATGTTTTTTCGCATCTCTTCGAGGTTCGGGATGCGATGGACGATTCCGGTCCGATCCACCGTGCCGCCGTAGAGGTCGAAGAAGCGGGCGAGGTTGCTCGGGTGGCCCACGTTCATCGCGTTCGACAGGCAGGCGCGCGACGGCGAGAGCTTCTCGTAGACGCCGGTCTCCAGGAAGCGGGGAAATTCGTCGTTTTCGTTCGTCGGCATGACAAGCTTTTGCACGGGAAGGCCCATCCGCCGGGCATACTCGCAACCGAGGGCGTCGCCGAAGTTTCCGGACGGCACCGAGAAGACGGCCGGCTCGCCGTCGCGCGAGAGCTGCGCCCAGGCCCAGACATAGTAGACGATCTGCGGAAGGATCCGGCCGAAGTTGATCGAGTTCGCCGAGGTCAGGTTGAAATCGCCAAACGCCGGGTCGGAGAAGGCCTGCTTGACGATGTCCTGGCAGTCGTCGAACTTCCCGTCCACCGAAACGGCCCGGACGTTGCCGCCGATGGTATCGAGCTGCCGCTTCTGCCGGCCGCTCACCTCGCCCCGCGGGTAGAGGATCGTCACGTCGATTCCCCCGACTCCTTTGAAGGCCTCTCCCACGGCGCTTCCGGTATCGCCCGATGTGGCGACCAGCACATTCAGCCTTTTTGCCGGATCGCTGAAGGCGCTCATCAGGCGCGCCATCATCCGGGCGGCGAAATCCTTGAAAGAGGCTGTCGGCCCCTGATCGAGCCGCATGACGTATTTGCGCGCGAAAACGTTCTCCAGCGGGACCGCGTAGTTGTAGGCGTCATTGACGATCCGCCGGAGCGTCTCTTCGGCGATCTCGTCGGAAAGGAACGCCTGTGCCACGACCATCGTGGCTTCGGTGTAGGGCGCCCCTTTGAGGGCCCGGAAGGTTTCCAGGGGCAGCAGCGGAATCCTCTCCGGCATGAAGAGCCCCTCGTCGGGGGCCTGTCCCATCAGGAGGGCCTCCCGGAAGGAGACCGTTTCCCGGAAGGGGACGATGCCGGGGACGCTGTCCAGATGGCGGTTCGTGCTGTAGTACCGTAACGGCTCTGACATGTGGATCTCCTCTCGACCGCTGCAAAATGGGTTTTTGGAAACCATTGGAATGCTGAATATCACATTTTGATCGACTTGGCAAAATCGGAATGAAAATGCTCGCATTCCGTTACGATATCGGTTAGATTCCCTTCAGGGAAGCGCCCGGTCCGCCCGGGTGTAAAGGCGTAAAAGCGAGAGAGGTGGTGATTCCGCATGAACGAGGAAGCGAAGGTGCGTCTGACGGAGACGGTCCACGGGGCCGGCTGAGCCTGCAAGATAGGTCCGGGGGACCTGCAGGAGGCGCTGAAGGATCTGCCGCTGATTACCGATCCGAACCTGATCGTCGGCATGGAGCACGCCGAAGACGCCGGGGTCTATCGTCTCCGCGACGACCTGGCGATCATCCAGACGGTCGATTTCTTCACGCCGATCGTCGATGACCCCTATACCTTCGGCCGGATCGCCGTGACCAACGCGCTCAGCGATATCTATGCGATGGGCGGCCGGCCGCTGACGGCGCTGAACATCGTCTGCTTTCCGATCCGGAAGATGGACGTCGGCGTCCTCCGCGACATCCTCCGCGGCGGCCTGGACCAGATGCGGGAGGCGGGCGTCCTTCTGATCGGCGGGCACAGCGTCGAGGACGACGAGCCGAAGTACGGCCTCTCCGTGACCGGCGTGATCCACCCGGACAAGGTTCTGTTGAACCGGGGGGCGCAGCCCGGGGATCGACTCATCCTGACCAAGGCGCTCGGAACGGGTATCGTCAGCACCGCCGTAAAGGGCGGCGTAGCCGATCCGGCGCTGGCGGAGAGGGCCGTGGTCTGCATGACGACGCTGAACAGGGAGGCGGCGAAGCTGATGACGGAGAGATCCGATATCCACGCCTGCACCGATGTCACCGGCTTCGGCTTCCTCGGCCACGCGCTGGAGATGATCGAGGGGAGCGAGACCGGTATGAGGATCCGGGCCGCGGCCGTTCCGGTCTTTCCGGGGCTCCGGACGCTGGTCGAGGAGGGGATCGTACCGGGCGGTCTGATCCGGAACCGGAAATTCCGGGAGAGCCGGATCGAGATCGGTCCGGACTGCCCCGACTGGCTCGTGGACATCCTCTTCGATCCGCAGACGGCGGGCGGACTCCTCATCGCGCTGCCGGAGGCGGCCGCGGCGGAGCTGCTCGCACGGATGCGCGCGGCGGGGATCGCCGAGGCGGCGATCGTCGGCGAGGTCACCGAGGAGCCGAAGGGAAGAATCCGCTTGGAATGACCCGCCACCGGTAAGTCCTGTTCGGAATCGCCTTATTTTCCTTTTTCCCGGAGCCCGAACGCGCAGATCAGCGTCACGATGAACAGCGCGCCGCCGGTCGCCCCGAAGGCCGCGGTGAATCCGAGATGGTCGATCATGTAACCGACGACCGGCGTGAGGATTCCGCCACCCTCCATTGCCGTAAAGTAATAGATGCCGAGGATCGTCGACCGGTTGCCGGCCGGCGTCTGATGGATGAGGAAGGACTCCGAAGCGGACATCCGGGTATAGATGATCACCCCGAAGAGAAGGAGCAGCGCTCCAAGCGTCCATCCAAACGGAACAACGGTGAGCAGGAAGAGGGCCGGTCCGGCGATGAAGGAGACCGCAAGGATCATCCGGAGGTTTCCGAACCGGTCGGCGAGATAACCGCCGAGCGGACTCGCCCAGAAGACCGCCGAATAGGTGACCGAGAGGGAAGCGGCGGCGATCTCTTTGCTGACCCCGAAGTGGTCGACCATGAGCAGCGGGATGAAGGAGAGCGTCGCGCTGACGGTCGCCGAGATGACCGTCGTGAGGATCAAAAAGAGCGCAAGGCGCCATTTCTCTGCGCGGCGCGGTGCGCCGTGATCCTCTTTTACCGGTTGCTGGATGGGGTTTGCCTTCTGCCTGGCGTTCAAGCGGCCGAGAAGGATGTAGAATGCGATGCCGAAGGCGACCGTCGGCATTCCCAGCGCGACATAGGCATTCCGCCATCCCCAGACGTCGGCGATGGCCACGGCGACAAGCGGCGCCAGAAAATAGCTGGCCCCGCCGCCGATGTTGTGAAACCCGAAGGCCCTTCCGAGGTTTTCAGGTTTCACCGATGCGGAGATCAGCGGCGGAGCGGACGGGTGGTAGCCGCCGGCGAGGAGGCCCATCAGCACGAGAAAGACGATCATCCAGCCATAGCTCTGGGAGAGGCCGACCAGGATGCCGGCGAGCGCGACGCCGGAGATGCCGACGATCATCAGCTTGCGGGGGTCGATGCGGTCGGCGAGCCAGCCCGCGGGGAGCTGGCCGAAGCCGTAGGCGAGCGTGAAGGCCGAGACGACGAGCCCCGACTGCGTATAGTCCAGGTGGAACGCGCTGCGGATGAAAGGGGTCAGCGGCACGGTGATCGCCGTCAGGATATGGTGGCTGAAGTGTCCCAGCACAAACAGGGGCAGCGTTCCCCCGAAGATGGCGCGCGGATTCAATGGGTGTTTCTCCTTCGCTCATGTGGCGCGGCAACGGTTCAGGCGATCCGGAGGACCTTCGCGCCGCGAATCTTTCCTCCCTTCAACTCGGCGAGGGCGAGGTTCGCCAGGGCGAGCGGGTACTCCTGCACCTCCGGCCGGAGGGGAATTTCCGCGGCCAGCTCGAGACATTCGGCGATATCCCGCCGGGTGACGTTCGCGACGCTCTTGATCTCCTTTTCCATCCAGAGATGTAGGGGATAGTCGAGTCGGAGGAGTTCACCAGCGGCTGTTGATTCACCGCGAACTCGGAAACGCCTTTCAGAATCATCGCTTTCATGGCACATCCCCGATACGGCGGAGGAGAGGAGACAATCCGGACGGCAACGCGGACCGGGGAAGTGTGGTCCGGGATCAGGCGGCGGGGGCCGGATCGCCGGACTCGCTCACCGAAACCCGCTCCATCAGGTCGCCCTGGCGGATCGCATCGACGATTTCCAGACCCTTGACGACCTTTCCGAAAACAGTGTGTTTCCCGTTCAGGTGCGGCTGCGGCGCGTGGGTGATGAAAAACTGGCTGCCGTTCGTATCCGGCCCGGCATTCGCCATCGAGATTACCTTGCCGTCATGTTTCAGCGGATTCCCCCGGCATTCATCCGCAAACCTGTATCCGGGGCCGCCCCGGCCGGTGCCGGTCGGATCGCCTCCCTGGATCATGAAGTCGCCGATTACGCGATGGAACGGGACGCCGTCATAGAAGCCCTCCCGCGCCAGAAAGACGAAATTGTTGACGGTTTGGGGTGCGTGCTGGGGATAGAGTTCCAGTTCGATTGTTCCCCGGTTTGTTGCGATCGTGACAAGATAGATCTTCTCCGGATCGATCTGCATTGCAGGCGGTCGATCCCACTGTTTCCCGGCCATCCGATGCCTCCTTTTGGTTTGACGAACGAAAGTGTGACCACGCTTGAAGGGGTCACGTCCGATGGTCTCATACCTCGATTTTCCCTGTACGGCAACTCTTTTTAAAACGAACCCATTGCATAAGTTTGCGATGGTCATGCCCGCGGAAGGGATGATCCGGTATTTTCAGAAACTTCATCACCCCGCATCCGTGGGGGGTAACACCTTTGATTGCCTTTTGCAATTGCGTCAAATTTTGGTATAGGTTCAGGGTATGAAGAAATTAGAGGAAGAGGCGGCGAAACCGCTCATGCTGAAACTGGCCGTCAGGATCGTCGAACATGTCCGAAGTCAGGACATGCCCGCGGGCGCTCACCTGGTGGAACAGGCGCTGGCGGATGCATTCCATGTCTCCCGGGGGCCGGTTCGCGGGGCGCTTACGGTCCTGGAGCGGGAAGGGATCGTTCTGTTCCATCCGAACCGGGGTTTCTTCCTTGCTCGTCCCGCTGCGGAGATCCCGGCTCCGGAGATCCCATCGCCGGGATCCACCGAAGAGGAGATGTATTACCGCTTTGCCGAAGACCGCATCCGGGGAAGGCTGCATGGTCATGTCTCGGAAGCGGAGCTGATGTCCCGCTATGCGATCAGCCGCGTCAAGCTCACGAAGATCCTGATACGCATGTACCAGGAGGGGTGGGTCGAGCGGCGGCCCGGCCACGGCTGGAATTTTCTGCCGGTCCTCGATACCGTGGAGGCCCTGGACAAGAGTTATCGTTTCCGCATCCTGATCGAGCCGGCGGCCCTGCTGGAGCCGACCTACCGGGTTGATCCGGTCGTGTTTGCCGGGCTTCGCGGGGAACAGGAATCCCTTCTCGCCGGTCCCATCGACGAGAGGCTCCCCTTCACGATGTTCGAAACCGGTGTCCGCTTCCATGAACAGATCGTCTCCTGTTCGGGGAATCCATTCTTTCTCGATGCCGTCCGGCATATCAACCGTCTTCGCCGTTTGATCGAGTACCGGGTGCCGGTCGATCAGGCTCGCCTGAACCGGTACCGGGAGCACCTGGAGATCATCGCGCTGTTGGAACAGGGACGGCAATCGGCGGCTTCCGAACTCCTGCGCGATCATCTCGATCGCTCCCGGGTAAAAAAGACCGCGGGCGATCCGGGGTAAAAGCGGCGCAAACGTTGTTCACTCCCGGCCGCGCGGTTCGGAATCCGCTTCTCCGTCGTATATTGTAAAATATGCTCACATTCTGTAATCTGTGCTTGACAGCGAAAAACAAAAAGTCTATACGCCTATCCAAAATAGACAGGAGGTGTCCGATGGAAATCACCAGAATGGCCTTTGCGGCGAATATGCTCATCAACCAGGTGGTCCAGGTGCAAAAAGGGGAGAGTGTGGTGATCGTTACGGATACCGACCGTCCCCCGATCATCACCCAGGCGCTGGCCTACAGCGCCCTCTCCGCGGGCGGGACGGTGGTGGTGGTGAAAATGGAGCCCCAGGAGATCGGCGGCGCGGAACCGCCGGCGCCGGTCGCGGCCGCGATGGCCGCAGCAGCGGTGGTCATCAATCAGTCGACCTACAGCCTGACCCATACGGCCGCGGTACGGGAGGCGATGAAAAAGGGGGCCAGGGTCGCCAACCTGCGCAACGTCACCGAGGAGATGATGGTCTCCGGCGGGATCACCGCCGACTATCAGCAGGTGAAGAGGATCACGGAAAGGCTGGCCCGGCTCCTGACGGAGGCGGATGTGATCCGGCTGACGACGCCCGAGGGGACGGACTTCACGATGCGCACCGCCGGCCGCAAGGCGATTGCCCAGTCGGGTTTCGTGACCAGGCCCGGGGAGCTGTCGGGGCTCCCGGACGGGGAGGCCACGCTGGCCCCCCTGGAGGGCGTGACCGAAGGGGTGATCGTCTCGCCCTATATCGCCGATCAGATCGGGCAGGTGACCGAACCGTTCAGGATGGCGATCGTCAAGGGGAGGATCACGGACATCACGGGAGGCAAGCAGGCCAGGGAGCTCAAGCGCATCCTGGAGAGCCGGGACGATGCCGGGTACAACGCCGCCTCCCAGTTCGCCCTCGGAACGAATCCCGCCTGCCTGGTGATCCCCAACACTCGTGAGGTTTCAAAAAAACTGGGGACCGCCCACATCGCCATCGGCGACAACCTCTCGCTGGGGGGGAAGAGCGACGCCACATTCCATATCGACTTCGTCTTCCTGAACGTGTCGATCTACCTGGACGGCCAATGCATTGTAAAAGACGGTGAGTACCAGATCGACCTGGAGGGGTAGATCCGGCAGGAATGAACCTTTTTTAACGAAAGAATCGGAGGAACGATACGAATGAAACTCTGTTTTAACGCCGGACCGCAACCCATGGAGGAGTACTTCGCCTTTGCGAAGGAGAACGGTTTCCCCTGGATGGAGCTGAGCTGCAACAACCCGAACAATTTCCTGGACAAATGGACCCCCGTGCGCATCAGCGGCATCAAGAAGCTGCGGGACCAGGCCGGCGTCAAGTACGGCCTCCATTCCGCGTCGTTCGTCAACGCAGCCGAGATCGAACCGACCGTCCGCAAGGCCGTTCAGCAGCACCTTATGGACTACGTGGAGCTGGCCCACCAACTGGAGGCCGAATATGTCGTCCTGCATTTCGGCTACCACTTCAGCCTCTTCATGGACCACGTTTTCGACTGCCCGATCAAGACCTACACGCCCGTCGTGGAGCTCGCGGAGAAGTACAGGCTGCCGATCGGGATCGAGAACATGAACAAGATCCACGAGGAGGCGGAGATCGCCTACCTCGGCGTTACGGTCGAGGAGCTGGCGCGGGTCTTCAATGCGATCCCGTCGAAGTATTTCGGGCTCACGCTGGACATCGCCCATGCGAGCCTCCTGCCGGGCGGCCCCGAATCCTTCATGGATGCCTTCCCCGACCGGATCGTCAGCACCCATGTGAGCGACAACGACATGGTCCTCGACCGCCACGTCCCCGTCGGGAACGGGAAGATCGATTTCAAGCGGGTCTTTAAGAACCTGATGAAGATCGGATTCAAGGGAACGCTGAACATCGAACTGCCCCGCTCCAACGAGGACCGGGCGCTCAGCAAGCGGCGGCTCGAACCCATCCTCGCTGAACTGGGGATTCTCAAGGAGGCACTGACCCCGTAGGACGGGAGGCTGGGCTTGTCCCGGG
>CAYSSF010000129.1:6628-11235 GCA_964433455.1 uncultured Syntrophaceae bacterium | reverse complement strand
GAGTCTGGACCGTGTCTCAGTTCCAGTGTGGCTGATCATCCTCTCAGACCAGCTAACCATCGTCGCCTTGGTAGGCCATTACCCTACCAACAAGCTAATGGTACGCGGACTCATCCTTCAGCGAGGGCATGCAAGCAGAGGCTCTCTTTGACTGATCGACCAAGGTCTCACAGTATTATTCGGTATTAGCCCACCTTTCGATGAGTTATTCCCAACTGAGGGGCAGATTATCCACGCGTTACTCACCCGTGCGCCACTTTACTGAGGTCCCGAAGGACCCTTTCTCGTACGACTTGCATGTGTTAGGCACGCCGCCAGCGTTTGTTCTGAGCCAGGATCAAACTCTCCAGTTTTAATCCTGTTCAAGGAGATTGCTCTCCCATTTGTTACATGTACAAAAGGACCCACAAATCAATTATCCCACTATTCAATTTCCAAAGAGCCAGTTAGTAACGAGTCGGTAGATCTAAACCAATTTTGATTTCCTGTCAAGAACAATTTCGAAAAACTTTCCGTCTCGCAACCCATCCCATTTGGGACGAAGGTGGATTATAAATCCATTGAGACGGTAATGTCAAGCAGAAACCAAAATTCTTTTCTCAACCCACTCTGTCAACGAACAAGCGCGGTTTCTACCCCACCCGTACCGAAGAGTCAAGCATTAATTATAATTTTCTTTCGGAAGATTATAATGAACTGGAATAATACGATATTATTTAAATTCACCGGTCTGTGAAACGAACATTTCTTCACTTTACGGAGAGAATCACATACCGTTTTTTCCCCTTCCGGAGACGGATTTCCCCCCGGTGATCGACATCCTCAAGACCGATTCGCTCGTCGAAGGCTGCACACTGTCGGTCGTTGACATAGCCACCCCCTTGGGCGATCAACCGCCTCGCCTCCCCCCGGGACGCGCAAAGGTTCGCCTCGTGGAACAACTCGAATGCAGGGATGCCCTCGCCCAATCTCCTGCGTTCTATCGGCGGTGAAGATGTTCCTGAAGTTGATGGTGATCGGGAGGGGGCCGTGCATACGATATTAGCGTTCCCCATCTGATCGGGTCTTGGAATCGTACTGGACGGAAACAGCCCGGTTGCGATCGGTCGGCCGCCAAAAAGCTGTGCGGTCTTCTCAAAAGCCCCCAAAGCGGCATCCACGCCATGGGTGATCTTCGTCGCCTCGTAGGCCAGAACCGCCTTGGCCATGTTGAGGTGGGCATCGGTCAGCGCCTTAACGACAAAGATCTCCTCCATCGGCAGGAAGGTGAACAGGGCAAGGAAACGCTCAAGGTCCGCGTCCTCGACGTTGATCCAGTACTGGTAATAATCATAGGGCGAGGTGAGTTCCCGGTCGAGCCAGACGGTCCCCTTTTCGGTCTTTCCCATCTTGTTGCCTTGGGAGGTCGTGATCAGTGGAAAGGTCATGCTGACGGCTGTTTTCCCTTCCACACGCCGAATCAGGTCGATCCCGGCAACCATGTTGCCCCACTGGTCATTCCCGCCCATCTGCATCTGGCAGCCGTAATTCTTGAAAAGATGCAGAAAATCATAAGCCTGCAGGAGCATGTAATTGAATTCGATGAAATTGAGTCCCGTTTCCAGGCGGATGCGGTAACTCTCGGCGGTGAGCATTCGATTCACGCTAAAGTGGCGTCCGATATCCCTGAGAAACTCGATATAATTGAGTTGTGTAAGCCACTGGGCGTTATTGAGCAAAACGGCCTTTCCGTCACCGAATTCGAGATAACGGGCAAGCTGTTTCTGCAGGCCTTGGGCGTTGTGATCGATCTGCTCGCGGGTGAGGATTTGACGCATCTCCGTCTTGCCGGAAGGATCCCCGATCAGCGCGGTGCCGCCGCCGACAAGGGCAATCGGCCGATGGCCCTGTCTCTGCAGATGGGCCAGCGACATGATCGGTACCAGAGATCCGATATGCAAACTGGCCGCTGTCGGATCAAATCCGATGTAACAGGCGACGGATTTTTGTTCCAGTAGATCCCTGATCTGGGGCTCATCCGTGATCTGTTCGACAAAACCCCTCTCCCGAAATACATCGTACACGCTCTTCAACGCTTTACCTCCCCATCATGAGCATCATCGATGCCACTTCCATTCTTCTCGTAAAGCGCCCCGGAGTTTAGAGAAAGCCTCTTGGTTCCTCCATGGACACGCTCAGCCTTTCGACCCGAACGGCCCGGCCATCCGGGGTTATATCCACCATCACTCCCTGAAGACGCACGTCCCCTTTGGCGATGTCGAACTTGTTGGGAATCTGCAGCAGGAATCGTTGCAGAATGCTCTCTTTTTTGATCCCGATGACGGAATCAAACGGGCCGGTCATGCCGACATCGGTGATGTAGGCAGTGCCTTCGGGCAGAATCCGTTCATCGGCTGTCTGAACATGGGTGTGGGTTCCGAGAACGGCAGAAACACGGCCGTCAAGATACCAGCCCATGGCGATTTTCTCCGAGGTAGCCTCCGCATGCATATCCACAATGATCGTCCGGGCCTTCTTCCCCATTTTTTCGATCTCCCTTTCGGCCGTCCGAAAAGGACAATCGAGAGGATTCATGAAGATGCGACCGGCCAGATTGATTACTCCGATGGGAGAACCGTCCGGGGCGGGAATCACCACACTCCCCCGGCCGGGCGCTCCTTCGGGATAATTGGCGGGCCGAAGCAATGTTTCGTAATCCTCCACAAATGTCATGACCTCTTTTTTGTCCCAGATATGGTTTCCTGAGGTCAGGACATCGATATGGGATGCATACAACTCCTCGACGATTTCCGCGGTCACACCGAACCCCGCAGCAGCATTTTCGCAGTTGGCGACGACAAAATCGATCCGGTATCTTTCGATGATCCCCGGAAGAAGTTCGCGGACGGCTATTCTTCCAGGTTTTCCAACAATATCACCTATAAAGAGTATTTTCATGAAGATATCCTAACGCGCGTAATCGGAGACGCGCGTCTCCCGGATGATGGTCACTTTGATCTGCCCGGGATAAGCCAGCTCCGCTTCGATCTTCTTGATGATGTCCTTACAAAGCATCACCGTATCGTTATCGGAGATCTTCTCGTTCTCCACGAGGATGCGGATTTCCCTTCCCGCCTGGATGGCAAAACATCTATCAACACCGCTGAACGAATTAGCTATATTTTCAAGTTCTTCCAAACGTTTGACGTAGCTCTCCAACATCTCTCGCCGTGCCCCCGGCCGCGCGGCGGACAGTGTGTCCGCCGCCTGGACCAGAACGCCGAGCAACGTGTTGGTTCTGCCGTCGTCATGGTGGGTGGCGATCGCCTGGACGATCCGCGGTGATTCGCCGAACCGTTTCGCATAATCGGCGCCGATGCCGGCATGGGTCCCTTCCACCTTGTGATCGACCGCCTTGCCGATATCGTGCAGGAGCCCCGCCCGCTTCGCCTCCTTGATGTTCATCTTCAACTCGGCTGCCATCATCCCCGTTAGATGGGCCACATCGATGGAATGCTGCAGGACGTTCTGGGAATAGCTTGTCCGGAATTTGAGGCTGCCGAGCAGCGTGATGATCTCGGGATGGAGATCATGGACACCGACGTCAAACGAGATTCTCTCCCCCGTTTCCTTGATGATCGCATCTACCTCCGACTTGACCTTCTTAACGATCTCTTCAATCCGGCCTGGGTGGATTCGACCATCGGTGATCAATCTTTCCAACGAAAGGCGCGCCACTTCACGTCGGACCGGATCGAAACTGGAGAGCACAACCGCCTCCGGCGTATCATCGACGATCAGGTCGATACCGGTCGCCGCCTCGATTGCCCGGATGTTGCGCCCCTCCCGTCCGATGATCCTCCCTTTCATCTCATCGTTGGGAAGGTTGACTACGGAAACAGTGTTTTCAGCAACATAATCGCCGGCATAGCGCTGGATCGCATAGGCAATGATCTCCCGCGCCGTGTTGTCCGCGGTGCGCCGGGCTTCCTCCTCGATCTTCCGGATCATCAGTGCGGCATCCCGCTTCGCCGCCGCTTCCATCGATTGGATCAGAAAGTTTTTTGCCTCCTCCGAAGTAATACCGGCGATTTGTTCCAACTTCTGCGTCTGTTCTTCCAGCAACCGGTCCGCCCGTTCGTGCTTTTCGTTAAGCTGAGACTCTCTGAGCACGATCGTCTTTTCGCGATTCTCACAGGTGGCTTCCTTTTGTGACAGAAGGTCAATTCTCCGTTCCAGGTTTTCCTCTTTTGACCGGATCCTTCGTTCCAGCGCATCGAGTTCGCCCTTCCTGTCCCGGCTATCCCTCTCGAATTCGGTCTTTACCTTGAGCAGATTCTCTTTGGCCTGAAGAATGGCCTCCTTCTTGATCGTCTCGGCCTCCTTCTTCGCCTCATCGATGATCCTTGTCGAAAGATTCTCGCTGGATTCCAGTTTTTTCCGCGAAAGCTTCTGTTGGACAACGAATCCCATTACCCCGCCGATGACGAGCACCACCAACAGGGACAGTATCAACGTACCGTTATATAACAAAGTTCCCACCTCCTTGATGTTTACGAACATAAATCGATTTTGTTTAATGAATCCACACGGGGGGTTCGAGAGAAGGAATGCCGGTAGAACGGTGG
>CAYSSF010000129.1:2860-6618 GCA_964433455.1 uncultured Syntrophaceae bacterium | reverse complement strand
GTGGGGTGATAAAAAACCCCCGCCGATGCCGTGTTAACCACCTTTTTGAACCATTTGAAAAGTGGGCGCCCTATTGCCGCTTCAGGCTTTCCACCACCCGCTCACGCGGGATTCCGGCGGACATGCACTCCGCGAACAAGGAAAGGTTCCCGGTTCCTAGGTGTTGGCTCAAAAAACGAATGTTAATCACGCACATCGCAGGGGATACTTTACTTACGATCGTTGATCAAACGGATCAATTGTTCCGCTCTGTTCTCCAATTGGTTATGAATGTTTTCTCTTACTCCCATGATCTGCAAATACTCATCCGCAATGTTCAAAGCAGCCAAGATGGCAATGTCCAATGCATTTCTACCGGCGGCCTTTTCCGCCTCATCCACCTTGCCGCTGACATATCGGATAACACCCGCTACATGCTCATCCCCCGAATCGCTTATTACCGAGAGCTCTCGCCCCAGCATTCTCACTTCAAAGCGCTTTTTCAATGGACGACCTCAAGGTTTGTTTTAGGGCGCCTTTATCTCCTGAAGCAAATCAAGAAGCGAGTCCACCTTTGTGCGTACAGCATCACGTTCTTCCCTCAACCCCTCCGTCTTTTTATTTGCTTCATCCAACTCCATAATTTTATTTTGCAGAAGCTCTTCCAACTCCAGATTCCTCTTCTTCAGCAAGGCATAATCTCCGAGCAGACCGCCGATCTTCTTTTCCAGTTCGTCAAACTTCAGAAATTCCACGATCCCACCCATTTCCCTTTCATATTCAAGATGAATGACCTCGCTGATCCCAGAGATCCGCACCGCGCATAACCGGGAGCGATTATGCCGACATCACCTATGAAAGTCAAGACCTTAATTTCGCGCTAAAGGAACTGAATGAACGATAGCCTTTTCTTGCTCGATCACCTCGGCGCGCTATGAATTCCCCCTCTTTTCCATTTCCGGGTTCCTCAGCCTTCATCGGCGTCGCAAAATGGAGCGGAAGATTCCTCCAGGGACTGGAAATAGTTATGCAAAGCGTCCCAAGCCGAGGCTTGGTCGCTGATCCCTCCCGCCACCTTCCGAAACTGGGCGCCTCCCCGCAACCCCTTCGTATACCAGAGGAGGTGTTTCCGGAAATCGCGGGTCCCGATTTTCTCGTCGTAAAAATCGATTGCCAGCGTCAAATGATGACGAATGGTTTCCTTCCTTTCCATAAGGGACGGCGTTGAGATGCCGCCGCCAGCCAAGAGGGACAGGATGTTCGCGATGATCCAGGGGTTCCCCAGAACCCCTCTCCCTACCATAACACCGTCACAACCGGTCTCCCGGAGCATCCGGGCGGCGTCTTCCGGGCGGCGGATATCCCCGCTTCCGATGACGGGGATCCGGAGCCTCTCTTTGAGCGCTGCGATCAGCCCCCAGTCGGAAAGGCCTGCAAAACCCTGATCGGCTGTGCGGGGATGGAGAATAACCGCGTCGACACCGCATTCCTCGGCAATCTGCCCGATCTCAAGGGCGTTGACCTGGCGCGCGTTCCAGCCGGCGCGGATTTTCACCGTCAGCGGCAGGGTCGATACCCGTCTCACCGCGCGCAGGACGGCAGCAACACGCCCCGGATCCCTCATCAATGACGCCCCGGAACCTGTTTTGGCCACCTTTTTTACTGGGCAGCCCATATTCACATCCAGGAGATCCGCCCCGCGATCCGTCGCAATCCCGGCGGCCAGAGCCAGCGTCTCCGGATCGCAGCCGAAGAGTTGGACCCCGAGCGGCTGGTCCGCGGCTGACGAGGCGAGGTAGCGAAAGGTCTTCTCCGTTCCGCGAATCAGACCGCTTGCGCTGACCATCTCGGTAAAGGCGAGACCGCAGCCGAACGACCGGACAACCGTCCGGAAAGGGAGGTCGGTGATCCCCGCCATTGGAGCGAGAAAGACATTGTTCTTCAACTGCAGTCGCCCGATGTTCATGACGCTTTTCCGAAAAGGGTTTTACCAAAACAGTCCATTCGACCAACTTTCGTTCATTCCCGCGTAAACGAAACCGCTTGCCGGAGATCACGTGTCGCCATTCGGAGATCGGCCCGTTCCAACTCGTCGGGCGTGTTGATTCCCATCACCTCCATGGGATCGGGCGCCGGCAATGATGCCGCCCGAAGACCTCTTTTACATGCGATTTCAATTATATCCGTAAGATAATATTCCCTCTGGGCATTGCGGTTGCCGAGGGCGGCGACTGCGGCAAACAGGAAACCGCTCTCGACGCAATAGATCCCCGTATTGATCTCGTGGATCTTCTTCTCATCCGTCGTGGCATCCTTTTCCTCCACAATCTTCAGAACATTCCCATCCGCCGCCTTGACCACGCGGCCATAACCGGCGGGCTCCTCCGGAATTGTGGTCAGGACCGTAACCACCGCTTTTGCCGAGCGGTGCCGTTCATACAGGGTTTTAACGGTCCCTGGCAGAATCAGCGGAACATCCCCACAGAGGATAACGATGGCGCCATCATGGTTCCGGAAGACCTGCTCGGCTTGAAGGACCGCATGACCGGTCCCCAACAGCTCCCGTTGCTCCACAAAGATCAATCCCTGATCGCGGAATTTCTCGCGGATCTGCTCCGCTTGATGGCCGATCACAACGACGATTTTCCCCGAACCCGCCTGTTGGGCCGCGGCAACCGCATAGGTCAGCATGGGAACACCGCGGAGGGGATGGAGAACCTTCGCGAGATCGGATTTCATCCGTGTCCCTTTGCCTGCAGCAAGGATGATTGTGGAGAATCCGTCAGCTTCTCTCGTCTGCAACTCTTCCTTATCGTTCATGCTTCGCAACCTCAACATTATTCTCCAACTGCCGGAATCGAATGACCTTATGCGCTATCCCGCCGTGCACCGTCGGCCAAGACTGGGCAAAACTTATCAGATCCCGAACGGAAAAGACAAACGATTTATCGTCATGCCGGATCCAGGGCCACAGGAAGTGGCGTCCAATCGGCGCCTTTCGCCGGCGCAACATCTTCCTCAAGTTAAAGGCTTTGAATATCAATAACATGTGCCAATACGGTCATTGGTCATAATAAGATATTGACGTAATGACATATGGTTGCCTTCATGAATGACGTGATCCCGACCTTTTGCGGATTTGTTTGACTCGAACCCTGTTTTCCGATATGTGTACGGCCTGTATCACAACGGCAACGGAAGGAGACCCTCTCTATGACCCATGTCCTTCTTATCGGCAACGGGGCCAGGGAACATGCGATCGCCGAGGCGATCCGACGCTCGGCGCAAACCTCCCGCCTCTATTCTTTCATGAAAACAAACAACCCCGGCATCGCCTCGCTCTCGGAGAAGATCCGCCTCGGACGGTATGACGAGCCGGAGGCCATCGTGGCCTTTGGCCGTGATGCCGGTGTCGACCTCGCGATCGTCGGCCCCGAGGACCCTCTTGGCCATGGTGTCGTAGACGCACTCACGGCGGCCGGAATCCCGGCGGTAGGACCGACCCGCTCCCTCGCCCGCCTGGAAACCTCGAAGTCCTTCACGAGGAACCTGCTCGAAAAATACGGCATCCCGGGGAATCCGCGCTTCCGGAATTTCACATCCCTCGATGGGATCGACGCCTTCTTACGCGAACTGGACGGCATCGTCCTGAAACCGGACGGTCTTACAGGGGGGAAGGGAGTTCTTGTCCAGGGCGATCACTTTCAAACGGGTGCGGAGGCGCTGGAACACTGCCGCGATATCCTCAGAGTCCATCCCGGTGTAACCGTGGAGGAGAA
>CAYSSF010000129.1:0-2850 GCA_964433455.1 uncultured Syntrophaceae bacterium | reverse complement strand
GGTCGTCCCAACCCCGCCGGTCCAAGACCATAAGCGACGCTTCGTCGGCGACAGTGGACCTAACACGGGGGGAATGGGCTCCTATTCCTGCGCGGACCACCTCCTCCCCTTCCTGGATGCCGGTGCCGTCGCCGCGGGACTGGCGATCACCCGGAAGGTCGCCGATGCGATCCTTCTGGAAACCGGCATCCCCTACAAAGGGGTCCTCTACGGCGGTTTCATGCTCACCCGCACCGGAGTCAAGTTGATCGAATACAACGCCCGCTTCGGCGACCCCGAAGCCATGAACATCCTCCCCCTTCTCCGAACCGATTTCATCGACATCTGCCGGGCGATCCTCAACGGAACGCTGGACCGCCTCGACATTGTTTTTGAAAAAAAAGCGACGGTATGCAAGTATATCGTCCCCAAAGGCTACGGCCTCCAGGTGGATCACCCCGATGCTTCTTTTCTATCATCAGCCATTGTGATCGGTAACGTGCACACGGCACGGCTCTACTATTCATCCATTGATCAGCGATCCGACGGTCTCTACATGACCCCGTCGCGGGCGATCGGGGTGGTTGGGATTGCCGACACCCTGGCCGAAGCGGAGGAAATCGCCGAGAGGGGGGTCGCCGGCGTACACGGTCCCGTCGACCACCGGCCGGATATCGGCACCGAACCGCTCATCCGGAAGCGGATGGAACATATGAAGAAACTCAAAGAAGAACCAATATAAACAGGAGGCTACATGCAACAAAACGATATCAAACGGGTACTGATCAGTGTAACGGACAAGGCGGGGATCGTTGAATTTGCCCGGGGGCTTCTTACCTTTGGCGTGGAGATCCTCTCCACAGGCGGAACGGCGGCACAGCTCCGGAAAAGTGATATTCCGGTGATCGATGTGTCGGATTACACCGGTTTTCCGGAGATGATGGACGGAAGGCTGAAAACCCTTCACCCGAAGATCCACGGCGGCCTTCTCGCGCTGCGGGACAACCCGGGACACATGAGCGCCCTCCGGGAGCATGGGATCGACCTGATCGACATGGTCGTCATCAACCTCTACCGTTTCGAAGATACGGTTGCCAAGGAGGGTTGTACGCTGGAACATGCCATCGAAAACATCGACATCGGCGGCCCCACGATGCTCCGCGCGGCCTCCAAGAACTACCGCTTCGTCTCCGTCGTTACCGATCCGGGAGACTACCCGAAAATTCTCGCGGAGATGAAGAAAACGGGGGGCAAGATTTCCGAGGCAACCAACTTCGAACTGGCCAAGAAGACCTTCCAACTCACCGCCCGTTACGACGGCGCCATATCCAACCATCTCGGCCTGCTCAGCGCCGGAAACCCGGAAAAGCGTGTATTCCCCGACACCTTCTCCTGCCAGTTCGCCAAGGCGCAGGATCTCCGCTACGGGGAGAACCCCCATCAGAAGGCCGCTTTCTACCGTGAGAAGGACCCGCAACTCTCCGCCATCTCCAACGCGCGGCAGCTCCAGGGCAAGGAACTTTCCTACAACAACATCATGGACAGCGACGCCGCCTGGCAGGTTGTCTCGGACCTCCCCCTCCCCGGCGTCGTCATCATCAAGCACGCAAACCCGTGCGGTGCGGCCACTTCCGACGGCGACATGGCCGAGGCCTTCCGGAAGGCGCTCGCGGGCGATCCCGTTTCGGCCTTCGGCGGCATCGTCGCCCTGAACCGCCCCGTGGACAAAAAGGCCGCAGAGGAGCTGGTGAAGACCTTCTTCGAGGTGATCATCGCCCCGGCCTTCGCGGCAGATGCGGCGGAACTCCTGGAAACCCGGAAGAACGTCCGGGTTCTCGAGATACCGGCTACGTGCAGCAAACGCTCCGCCGGCTATGAGTTCCGCCGGGTGATGGGCGGTCTCCTCGTCCAGGATCGGGACATGGACGAGTTCGATATCCGGAAGGCGAAGGTCGTTACGAAACGCATCCCGACGGATGCCGAATACCAGGCCCTCGATTTCGCCTGGCGTGTAGTCAAGCATGTCAAATCGAATGCCATCGTCTATACGACGAAAGACCAGTTGGTCGGCATGGGGGCGGGCCAGACAAGCCGCGTGGATTCCGTGAAGATCGCGAAGATGAAGGCGGTCCTTCCCACGGAAGGCTGCGCACTCGGATCGGACGCCTTCTTCCCGTTCCGCGACGGGCTCGACATGGCCGCCCAGGCCGGAATCACCGCGATCATCGAGCCGGGAGGATCGGTCAAGGATGATGAGGTCATTCAGGCCGCGGACGAGCACGGCATCGCGATGATCTTTACCGGAATCCGCCATTTCAAACATTGATGGCCTCGTAAAAAAGTCGCCAATCACCCCTTGCTGTCATTCCCGCGAAAGTGGGAATCCAGTGGAATCGATCACGGACTCCTGCTTTCGCAGGAGTGACGGTTTGGGGACTTTATTACGAAACCGTCAAACAGTAAAGGAGTCAACGGTATGCAGGAAAAGGAAGGGGTTGTCGTCAGCGTCGTCATGGGAAGCGATTCCGATCTTCCGGTCATGGAGGAGGCGGTCAAGGTCCTGGAGGCCTTCGCGGTTCCCCATGAACTCTATCTGACCTCCGCCCACAGGACACCGGAACGAACCACCGCGTTCTGCCGTGGGGCGTCCAAGCGGGGGGTCCGGGTGATCATCGTCGGCGCCGGCGCTGCGGCCCACCTGGCCGGAGTAATCGCCTCCCAAACCCTGCTGCCGGTGATCGGGGTGCCCATCGACGCCACGGCTCTCCAGGGACTGGACGCCCTCCTTGCCACCGTCCAGATGCCGGGGGGCATTCCCGTCGCAACGATGGCCATCGGCAAGGCGGGGGCGAAGAATGCCGCGCTGCTCGC
>CAYSSF010000128.1:0-11385 GCA_964433455.1 uncultured Syntrophaceae bacterium | reverse complement strand
TGGCACGTCTCATCCCGGAGCAAAGGGTAGAGGCCGGCTACGATATTTCCCCGCAAATGCGCCTCGATCACCTTCCCGTCCAGGGCTTCGTAGGACTGATGCCGGCAGTTAAAACATTTGATCGCCGGTTTCCGGCAGAGGCCTGATTTCCACTCATTCCGGCAAACCGGCGCATACCCCGCAATGCCTTCCCGGTTCTGCCATCTTTTGGCGTAAACATCCTCCCGCCCTTTGAATAACGACATGAACAGTCGGATCTTTTCCGCAGGATCAGATTGGGTGGGGATTCGTGGAGGCCGGTTTTCCACCGGTGATTCGTGAATAAAAAACGATAGCGGCAAGTCGCTTTGGGAATCATGATGTGGTTTCAAGCCCGATGGCTCGATGATCCCCAATCTTTGCTTCAGGATCTCATTCTCTTCCCGTAACGCCGTGTTTTCGGCGAGCAATGCCCGGCATCTTTCAAGCAGCTCATTGATATTCACAACAGCGGCCCTTTCTACCGATTCATGAACCCCGAGAGCAACTGGCCGAGTCCGGAAACGATCCGGTTCATCGCTTCCGCCTCCGGCATGGGGATCTTCAGGTAGGTCTTTCCCGTGGCCTCATCCCGGCCGAGCATCCCCTGCAGGGCTTTCTGAAGGGATGGAGCGCCGTCGGCTGCGGCAGATGTAACGCCGCCCGTAGCATTGTCACCCTGCACCCCGGTCGGCAGGGCAATCGCTTTGCTCAGGTTCATCAGGAACTGCGCGCCGCTCACCAGCAGGGTGTTCAGGGCCTCCGCACCATCGCCTGCGCCGCCTCCCGCCGCGCCATCGTACCCACCGCCACCTAAACCGGTTCCAGACCCGGTCGCTTTTCCAAAAACGACCCCAATCCCGGCGTCCGCTTCAGCCTTGTTCCCTTCTCCGGCCGGGATTCCAGATCCCGTCCCAGCCGCGGCGCCAACCCCGGCTTCGACGTCGGCCCCCGCGATGGCGGGCGGCCCGTCTTCGTCCCGTTCCTTCAACTCGACTGCATGTTCGTCCGCTACGGCCTCGATCCGCTCCTGCCGCTCCAGCTCGGGATCGGGCGTCGCCAGCGGCGCCACGGCTTCCTCCACGGACCGGATGAACTTCTCCATCCCGGCCTCGCCCACCATCACCACGTCGGCGCCGTCTTCGTCCAGCGCCCCGGCAAAGAGCGATTTTTTAAATCGCAGCAGATCCAGAATACGCTCTTCGATGGAAGCGCGGCTGACGAAGTTGACCACCCGCACCGTCCGGTCCTGACCCATCCAGTGGACGCGGCCGATCCGCTGCTCCAGAACAGCCGGGTTCCAGGGAATGTCCATGTTGACGACCACGGAGCCGCTCTGGAGATTAAGGCCGACGCCGCCCGCGTCGGTGGAGAGGAAGATCTTGCAGGCCGGATCATCCTTGAACTGCTTCATCAACCCTCCCCGTTTTTTGGACGGGACGCCCCCGTTGAGATGGACGTAGCCGATGCCGTTTTTATCCAGCATGTTTTCAATCAGCTCGGTCATCCGCAGCCACTGGCTGAAGACCACCGCCTTTTCGCCCCCTTCGACCACCAGTTCGCGGAGGAGGATTTCCAGTTCTTCAAGCTTCGGCCCATGTATGGTTTCATGGTCGACAAGATAGGTGTTGTCCGCAGCCATACGCATCATGGCCAGGGCGATCTGCATCCGCCGCTGGTCCACCTCGCACAGGAACCTGTAACGCCGCCACTTGGCGACGAGCTTCGCCACGATCTCCTTGTACTCGTCGTGAATCGCCTGCTGCTGCGGAGTCAGGGGGACCAGGAAATTCTGGTCGATGCGCGCCGGAAGCTCTTTGAGCACCTCGCTCTTTTTCCGCCGGATCATAACACTCCGGAGGGAATGGCGGACCTTTTCCAGTTCCCGGTAGCCGACGACCTTCCCGGCCGCGTCCACGACCTTGTGGTTGTGGACGAAGCGGTAGAGCGGCCCCAGGTGGTGCCGGTCGACAAACTCCATCAGGGAGTGCAGCTCCTCGATCCGGTTTTCGATGGGGGTGCCGGTCAGAACCATGGCGAAGGTCGATTCCAGTTCCTTGACCGTTTTGGCGGTGCGCGTCTTCCAGTTCTTGATCCGTTGCGCCTCGTCGAGGATGATCAGATCCGGCGACCATTCCCGGATCCGATCCAGGTCTCTCGTCACCAGCTCGTAGTTGATCAACTTGTAAAAGGAGTCGCTCCGGTAGAACTCCCGCCGCTGCTGATTCAAGCCTTCGACGACCTGCGCCGTCCGGCTGCAGAACTTCTCGATTTCCGACTTCCACTGGTACTTCAGGGAGGTGGGGGAGATGATCAGAACCTTGCCGACTTGGAAGAGCTCCGCCATCAGTTCGACGGCCGCGATCGCCTGGATGGTCTTTCCCAGCCCCATGTCGTCGCCGAGCAGGCAGCGCCCCGTCCTGACGGCGAAGAGCGCCCCCTCTCGCTGATAGGGGTACAGGTCGGTCTTCAGCAGGGCATTGAAGAGCGGACTTTCAATACCCTCCGCAAGCCGCGCATCGACGACGGCCCGCCGGTGGGCGGCGTCCTGGCATTCGGCGACATAGGCCATCACGTCGTCGTAGCAGCGCACCTCATGGCCGTTGCGGCGCGGGATTGCTTCCAGAAACGTATGGAAATCCAGCAGTCGATCCTCCCGCAGAACTCCGCCCCCGTCGAAATATTTCGCGGCCAGGGCGGACAGTTCTACGGGGGCGTCCTTTCCCGCCCGGAACCGGATCTCCCGCCTCATGCCATAGCTCAGCCAGATCTCGGACCACGGCGGGGCGTACCCTTCCCGCAGCCGCTTCTCCGCCCCGGGCTGTTGCGACAACTTCGCAAGGGTGAATTCGATATGTTTGCAGGTGCCCAGGTTGTTGATGTGGTAATCAGGGCAGGAGCAGTAATTCATCCCCGGCGCCTCGCCACGAATCGCGATCTTGTAAGTCTTCCCCGATTCCGGATTGGTCAGGGCAAACTCGGAAAAGAGGGGATGGCCGCCGACATTTTTCAGGACGAAGGGTTGTTGCTCGCCGAACTGCCGGCGCAGGGCGCGCTGCCAATCCTCCAGCGCGACATCGTCCGGTTTGTGGGTTCGGGAAAACTTTGGCGGCGGCGGGGCCGTTTTTACCTTTGGGGATGCTTTCGACCGGGCTGCGGGTTCCTTCCCGTCCACCCCCCCCCGGGGTATCGATTTCATTCCGGATACGAGTTCGATCGTGTTATTGAATTTCATGCGGCGCCATCCTCGATATTTGTTCAACCTCTAAGGCTATATTCCCCGTAGCTCGCTTCGTTTCTTGCTGCCATGGATGCCCCGTAGCTTGGCTGTGGGGTAGTTCATTATCGCCATATTTTCAACAAAAATACTTCCTCTAAATAACCGGCGGAAAAAACGGGAAGCGCCCCGGATGCTGCTCTCCACCCGGGGCGCTTCTATTTCCGTCGCACGGTTTTCTTAGTAGAAGTTCTTCCCGTAGAGCTTTTTGCTGAGACCGATCAGGTCGGCCCATTTCATCGGACCGCCCTTGTCGGCGGGAAAGCCGAGCCCCCAGATGATCCCCACGTCGATCATCCGGACGTCGTCGACGATCTTCCGGTCGAGGATGTCTTTTCCGACCTCAACCATTGCGGTCAGGAGCCCCATCTGGATCTCCTCCTCGCTTCGTTCGCGCGGCGTGCGCTTCGCGATCAGCAGCATCACCTCCGGATCGACGCTCCCGTCCTTCAGGAAGAACCCCTTGCCCGATTTCTTCAGACCGAGGCGCCCCGCCTCGACCACGTTCTTCACCGTCTCCTGCTTGATCCCCATCCCGACAAAGATCTTGTGGGGGATGTCGATTCCCACCTCGTCGGTGAGCCGGATCGGTCCGACGGGCATCCCGAAACGGGTCATCGCCCGGTCCACCTTCTCGATCGGATTCCCCTCCTCGACATATTGGAACGAATTGACGAGATAGGGGAAGAACATCGCGTTGACGACGAAGCCGGCGTTGTCGCGGCAGACGATGGGCCGCTTCCGGATCAGACCGGCAAAATTGAGGAGGTTGTCGATCGTCTCCTGGGCGGTCTGCTCGCCGCGGATCACCTCCACGAGTTGCATCAGCCAGACGGGCGAAAAAAAGTGGATCCCGCCGAATCGCTCCGGTTTCGTAACGTAGGGCGCCATCGAGGTAATCGGGATCGAAGAGGTGTTGCTTGCGATGATGCAATCCTCCCGGACCACCTTGCAGAGTTCCCCGTACACCTGTTTCTTCACGCCGATCTCTTCGAAGACCGCTTCGATGACGATGTCCGCCTCCCGGAAGGCGTCGATATAGTCCGACGTGACCGTAAGGCGGGCCATGATCTGATCGACGGGCTCCTTCAGCCGCTTCTTCTCGGCCATCCCGTCCAGGATCTTCCGGACGAACGCCTTTCCCGGCTCCAGCGCCTCGGGAATGTCCTTGACGAGGACCGGAAGCTGTGTGTTGCGGAGGGTGTCGATGATGATCCCCCGGCCCATCGTCCCGAAGCCGAGCACCGCCACCTTGTTCAGCGGCTTGGGGACGAACCCCTTCGTCATCATCGCCTTCGGCTTGTCGGTCATCCCCTTGATGAAGAAGGTGTTGATGCTCCCCTTGGCCTCTTTCGAGAGGACGACCTCGGTGAAGTTGGCCTTTTCCACTTCCAGGCCCTGCTCCAGCGGAAGTTTCAGCCCCTCGTGCATCGTCTTGAGGGCCAGCATCGGCCCCGGGATCTCCCGTCCCTTGGTTGCCTTCAGGATCCCGGCCTTCGCCATTTCGGCGACGGCGTCGATCTGGGAAAAATCCTGAACGGGCCTCTTCAGGTTCGCCTTTCCCGCGATGACCTCTTCGAGGAGCCCCCGCGCCGACGCGAGCAGGTCGCCTTCCGCAGGAATCAGCCGGTCCACGATGCCCATCTCAAACGCCTTGGCCGCCGGAAGCATCGTCCCCTTCAGGATCAATTCAAAGGCCGGATAGCCGATCAGCCGCGGCAGACGCTGCGTCCCGCCGCCGCCGGGGAAGAGGCCCACATTGCACTCCGGAAGGCCGATCAGGGTGCTCTTGCCCTCCTTCGCGATCCTGGCCGTACAGGCGAGCGCGAATTCCAGGCCCCCGCCGAGACAGTGGCCGTGGATCGCCGCGACCGAGGGGAATTTCAGCGCAATCAGACGGTTGAAGGAGCCGTGGAAGAGATCCAGGGTCCGGCGCACCTCCTCCGCGCTTTCGATCTGGGAGAGCAGTTTCAGATTGGCGCCGGCAAGGAAGTTCTCCGGCTTCCCCGAGATGAAGATGACCCCGCGGATCCCCTTGGCGGCCTCCAATTCCTGCATGACCCGGTCGAAGCCGATGAAGGCCTCCTCCGTCCAGGTGTTCATCGTCTCGCCGACCACGTCGAACGTGATCACCCCGATCCCCTTCTCGTCCACCACCATGTTGAATACCTTACCCATTTCCTGCCTCCTTGTCCGTTGGGTTGATATGAATTTGGGTTTCATCGTCATTCCCGCGATGATATCCCCTTTCCCTATTCGTTGGGCTCTGAGAAGCGCGTATTCATCATCAGATCCCCGTCCTCATAACGGCTGGATACCTTGTAGGGCAAAAAGCTTTCCTTTATACACCTCGGAGATCTTTTCGTTCATCAACATCTCCTTGCACCATTATGATCAAGGAATATTTTAAGAAGCAAACCCTCAATGCGAACATCGGAATGATCGTGCAACGTAAAACCAGTTACATTTCCGGAGCTCCTGTCGGGATAACGCAGACAAAAATCAGAAGTTCGCTTCCATCATTCCGGAGCTGATGTTCTTCACCTCCCGGGATAAAAATTACATTTTCGGCAGCAAACGGCGCCCACTTGCCATCACGCAAAATCGAACCTTTTCCCGAATGGATAAAGACTTCATGTTCCCACTCATGGGCATGTTTGCCCGTATGGGCCCCGGGCTCCAATTCAAAGACCCGCATGCAAAGATTCTTCGCGCCATCATCCCTGCCGATCACCACCCGGCCTGTTACCCCTATCGGCGCACTGCCCAAATAGGTTTTCACCTCCGCTTCCTGGTAATGAATGATTTTCATTCCTTCGAATCCTTTCTTTGATGCGTTTGATGCAATGTAATGGAGATAAATGGAGAATTCTGAGTCTCTTCATCGTTGACTCCCTTCGTCTCTTAAATGTTCGGACGACGCTTGTGCCATCCCGTCGCCTGCTCAAAGGCGTGACCCGCCTGCAACGCCTTCGCTTCTCCCCAATGTTTTGAGACAATCTGCAAACCGATGGGCATCGCGTCGCCGGTAAACCCGCACGGGAGCGACAACGCCGGGAGACCGGCCAGGTTGAAGGGCGCAGTAAAACGCGTCAACCGGCGGGCGGCTTCGACGGCCTGAGTCCCCTCGATGGGCGGCGCGGGAATGGGGGTGGTGGGCAGCAGCAGGATATCAAATTTTTGAAAGAACATCTCGAAGCGACGACGTCCTTCAACCTGTGTCCGTCGCGCAAGCGCATACTCGCTGGACGTTAACGCCGCGCCGGTCTCCAGCCGTTGACGGACATCCGCACCGAACCGGTCGGGGCGCTCTGCCAGCCGTTCGCGGTGAAAGGCCGCCCCGTCGGCCTGGACCATGCGGCCGTTCGCCAGCGCCTGATCCGCGAGCCAGGGGATCTCCACCTTTTCCACCTGCGCGCCCAGATCCCTGAAAACCTGTGCGGCTTCGGCCACGCCGGCCAGCACCTGCGGGTCGGATGCTTCGACGTATTCCCCCGCCGCGAGCGCCACGCGCCAGCCCCTGACGCCCTCTTCGAGATGGACGAGATCATCTTCCACGGGAACATCCGCCGAGGCGGGATCATGCGGGTCAAACCCGGCCATCGCCGCAAGCATCATCGCCGCGTCCCGCGCGGTGCGCGTCAGCGGGCCGACATGGTCCAGGTTCCAGGAGAGCGGGATGACCCCGCGGGTGCTTACGCGTCCGTAAGTCGGTTTAAGTCCAACCACGCCGCACAGAGAGGCTGGAATACGGATCGAGCCGCCCGTATCCGTACCGAGGGCGGCCAGGCACATCCCCGTCGCCACCGCCGCCGCCGACCCGGACGAGGAGCCGCCGGTCACGCGCGTCAGATCCCAGGGGTTTTTTACCGCCCCGAAGTGCGGGTTGACGCCCGTCACGCCCAGGGCGACTTCGTGCGTGTTGGTTTTTCCCAAAACCACACAGCCGGAGAGTTTCAGTTTCCGCACCACTTCGGCATCTTCCGCGGGGATGTGATCGGCAAAAAACTTCGACCCGGCTGTGGTGCGGATGCCCGCCGTCTCGAAAAGGTCTTTCAGAGCGACGGGCATTCCCGGCAGTGCAAACTGCGCCAGGCGGGACGGGTCGGCCGCAAGCAGCGCATCGGCCTGCACGGCCTCCCGGCGGGCCCGTTCGGGCGTCACGGTGATAAAGGCGTTGATCGCCGGGTTGAGGCGCTCAATTCGACGGAGGCACGCTTCCGTCAATTCGACCGCGGAAAACTCCCGGCGGCGAAGTTGCTCAAGCGCGGTAAACAGGTCGATCGCAGAAAGGTCCGGTTTCATCTTCCCTCCTATAAACAGGCCGAAGCAACTTTTAAAATTTCATGACTGACCGGCTCCTTTTGAAGTAAAGGGCTTTTCCTGCGCTATCGGGCCGTCATCCGGACCGCTCCGTCGAGCCGGATGCATTCGCCGTTCAACATCGGATTTTCAAGGATGTGCCGGACGAGCGCGGCATACTCGGCAGGCCTGCCGAGCCGTTTCGGGAAGGGTACGGTCTGCGCCAGCGAGACGCGGACGCTTTCCGGGAGGCCCGCCATCATCGGGGTGTCGAACAGCCCCGGCGCGATGGTCATCACGCGGATCCCGTAATCCGCGCACTCCCGCGCGATCGGCAGCGTCATCCCCGCAACGCCCGCCTTGGAGGCGCTGTAGGCCGCCTGGCCGATCTGCCCGTCGAAAGCGGCCACGGATGCGGTGTTGATGATGACCCCCTTCTCCCCTTCCCCGTTCGGCTCGTTTTTAACCATCTGCTCGACGGCAAGACGGATGATGTTCAACGTGCCGACAAGGTTGATCTGAATGACCATGTTGAAAAAGGCAAGCGAAATCGGTCCCTTCTTTGAAAGAACCTTCCCGGGATCCGCCACGCCGGCGCAGTTGATCGCCGCATGAATCGTCCCGAAAGCGGCCACCGTTTTCTCGATGGCCGCCCGGCCGCTCTCGTCACTGGTCACGTCGACATGGACAAAAATCACCCGAGGCCCCAGCTCGGCGGCCAGCTTTTCGCCCCGCTCCGAAACGACATCGAAAATCGCCACCTTTGCGCCGAGATCGGAAAGGCTTCGGACACAGGCCTCACCCAGACCGGAGGCGCCCCCGGTAATGGCCACAACGGAATCCTTGATCTGCATACAACATCTCCCTTCTCGTTTGAGTGGAATTGAATCGCTCTTCCTGCCGAACCTTTCATGCATGAATCGGTGGATTTTTTCAAGGCAAAAAGATCCACGCGAATTTTTTATTTGGATAAAATGGACAAAAAAGGTAGATTATACCCGTTAAAAACCCAAGGAGAACCATTATGATCGACGACATTCGGGATTTGCGCGATCTGATCGTGCCATCGGCCTTCCTGGTCGGCGGCTTTCTGATCGCTTTGGTGATTGAGAAATTCCTCCGGCCGGTCCTGAACAGGATCGCGGCAAAGACGGCGTGGGAGGGCAATGCGCTGATCATCGGGGCGTTTCACGGAATGGCCTACTGGTGGTTCGGAACCGCGGGGGTGTATGCCGCCCTCGACGGCCTTCCGACCCCGGTCCGGTACCAGACCCTGATCGACCGGGGGGCACTCATCATTTATGTCCTCTCCGTGACGGTGGTGCTCTCCCGGATGCTCTCCGGCCTGGTTGCCCTCTACGGCAGGAAGGTCGGCGGGATCCTGATGTCGACCTCCATTTTCACGCATCTCACCCAGGTTCTTGTGTACATTATCGGCGTCCTGGTCCTCCTACAATCCCTGGGGATCTCCATCGCCCCGATCCTGACGGCCCTCGGCGTGGGTGGACTGGCCGTCGCGCTGGCGCTCCAGGATACCCTCTCCAATCTTTTCGCCGGGATTCACACGATCGCCTCCCATAAAATCAGACCCGGGGATTACCTGAGACTCGAAAGTGGGCAGGAAGGATATGTAACCGACATCACGTGGCGTTACACGACGATCCGGATGCTTGCAAACAACATGATTATCATCCCCAATGCCAAACTCGCCTCCGCCGTGGCAACCAATTTCTCTCTGCCTGAAACGGATATGTCCGTTCCGGTGGAGGTCGGCGTCAGTTACGAAAGCGATCTGGACAAGGTAGAGTCCGTCACCATCGATGTGGCCAGATCGGTCATGAAGGAGATCGAAGGCGGCATTCCGGAGTTCGATCCTTTCATCCGCTACAACAAGTTCGACGACTCCAGCATCAATTTTGCGGTCGTCCTCCGCGGAAAGGAATTTTCAGACCAGTACCTCATTCGCCACGAATTCATCAAGCGATTGCAGAAACGCTACCGGCAGGAGGGCATCGAGATCCCCTTCCCGATCCGGACCATCCGGATAGCGGAGCAGCAATCCCATAGCCATGCACCAAACCATGAAAGTGGCGTCGTCGCTGTAGCGCCCGGCAATGATCGGCAGGACGGAAATTCAAGGGCTCAGGGCAGCAATTCGGGGAATCCCGCTATTCCGGCATCAGATCAATCACGGTAATCTCCGGCGGGGAGAGGAAACGGACGGGCGGTCCCCAGGTCCCCGTCCCCCGGCTGACATGGATCAGGGCGCCCTTCGCAAGGGGGTAGTTCCCCGCGTGGAACGGAAAGACCAGGCGGGTGATCAGGCTGAACGGGAAGATCTGCCCCCTGTGGGTGTGGCCTGAGAGTTGCAGGTCAAAGGCGCCGAGGGACTCTTCATCCACCTGGGGCCGGTGTTTGAGGAGGATCGTGAAACGGCCGCCGCTCGCCTTGGCAAGAACCTCGCGGTCGGGAGAAAGCCCTCGAAACCCCAAACGAAGAACCTCAGGATCGTCGACACCCGCAAAATCGACCGCGCCGGCAACGGTCGCAACCTCGCCCCGCAACGGGGTAAATCCGGCATTGACCGTAAATTTCATCGCCTCATCGATCCCCACGTAAGACTCGTGGTTCCCGGTCACGGCGAATTTCCCGTAACGGGGCCGGATCTCCCGGAACTGGGCCGCCGCCTCGGAGAGGTTGTCCCCCTGCCCGTCCACAAGGTCTCCCGTGGAGACGAGAATGTCCGGCGCCGCCTCCCGAACCCTCCGGAGGATCTTCGAAAGGTAAGCACCCCGGACCAGGACGCCCACATGGACGTCGGAGATCTGGACGATCCGGATCCGGCCCGCCTCCTTCGGGATTTTCGCCGAATGGATGACCAGGGGTTCGCTCCGGATCGATCGGGCTTCAAAGGAGCCGTAGAGGACCATCCCCAGTGCGGCCAGCGCCGGAAGGAGAAAAAGCGTCCGCGCCGACGGCAGAAGCGCGCCGACGTCGCCCCGGGAAATCAGACCGGCCAGATAGACGAAGAGGCGGTAGATCTCCAGCAGAAGGGAGACGGAGAAGAAGAGCAGGATGACCGCCATCCAGAGGTATCCGATCCAGGCCGTGAGATGGGCAAGGAGCTCGAATCCGTAACGCTCGGAGGCGCGGACGATGACCGGCGCCATCATGCCGAGGAGCAACAGCGCGATCAGGAGGGTCTGGGCGGCGACCCCGGGGGCGAACGCCGCCCGGATCTTCAGGAAGAAGTAGAGATGAAAGCCGCCGTAGATCAGGAAAAAACTCAGAAAAAACAGTCCCACGTCAAATTCACCTCCGAATTCGCATTGAGTCTTTTGCGCAATATGGGAATCCGATCCCGCAACCGCGCATGGATACCGCACGGAAAGAGTGGGTTGCCAGAATCGCCAAAACAGCGAAAGGCAGGTTTTGATGATTTCGGCGGATCGATTTGGGAAGAACGAATTGTCCCTTACTGGATAACCTGACCGTTTCGATGGTGTACCTCCGGGTAAGAATCTGCCAGGAACTATATCGCAAGAATCGGGTAGGTGCAAGGTCAGAGGTCCACCGCAATCCGGTCACCTTCTCGCTGCCCTTTCGGAACCGATATTCTCGATTTCAGAACTGGCCTTCGCTTTCTTGTAAAATCCTCCAAATAGTTTGACCTCCCAAGGTTTTCCCGCGATATCTAACCATTTTCATTCGATTTATCCAGCGTCGTTTATCCTCTCCCCAAGGGGTGGCGGAATCGGGTGGCGCTTTCAATCGAAATCCAGTGGCGG
>CAYSSF010000127.1:0-11411 GCA_964433455.1 uncultured Syntrophaceae bacterium | reverse complement strand
ACTCGGAGATCAGGATCTCCCAGGGGTTCAGCCCCGGATACTTCAGCGGCGCCGCCTTCAGGTCGAGTTCGCACCCGCCGGAGAGGGTCGCCGTTTCGCCCACGGAGGAGGAGAGGCCGCCCGCCCCGTTGTCGGTGATCGCGCGGTAGAGGTCGCGGTCCCGGGCAACGAGCAGGAAATCGGTCATCTTTTTCTGTGTGATCGGGTCGCCGATCTGGACCGCCGTGACGGGGGAGCCCTCGTGGAGCTCCTCGGAGGAGAAGGTCGCGCCGTGAATTCCGTCTTTCCCGATCCGTCCACCGGTCATCACGATCAGGTCGCCCGGCAGGATCTCTTTCGTGTGGGTCGGCGCACCGTTGATCCGGGCGGGCATGATCCCGCCGGTCCCGCAGTAGACGAGGGGCTTCCCGAGATAGCGCTCGTCGAAGACAAGGCAGCCGTTCACGGTCGGGATGCCGCTTTTATTGCCGCCGTGCTCTACACCCTCCCGCACCCCCTCGTAGATCCGCCGCGGGTGGAGGATCCGCTTGGGCAGCGGCTTTGCGTAGTCGGGCGGCGCGAAGCAGAAGACGTCCGTGTTGAAGATCAGTTTCGCCCCCCGGCCGCAGCCGAACGGGTCGCGGTTCACGCCGACGATGCCGGTCAGCGCGCCGCCGTACGGGTCGAGCGCCGAAGGGGAGTTGTGGGTCTCCACCTTGAAAACGAGGTTCCAATCGTTGTTGAAACGGATGATTCCCGCATTGTCGACGAAAACGGAGAGACACCAGTCCTCCGCTCCCATCCGCTCCCGGATCTCGCGGGTCGATTTCTTGATGCAGGTGCTGAAAAGGGAGTCGATCTCCCGAACGGCGCCCTCCCCGTCGTCATAGGCGATCCGGGCGTTGAAGATCTTGTGTTTGCAGTGTTCGGACCAGGTCTGGGCGAGGCACTCGATCTCCGCGTCGGTCATCTGCGGCCCCAGACCGGTCTCACGGCGCCAGGCGAGGATGGTTTCGTCCTTCAGGTAGTCGCGGAGAATCCGCATCTCCTCGAGGGTCAGAGCCAGAACGCGCTCCTGGCTGATCCGGACGAGTTCCGCGTCGGGAACGTCAAGGTCGATTACCTCCGTCCGTGGACGGTCTTCCCCGATGACGCGCGGGATGTAGGGCTTGATCCCGATCTCCGGGTCCCAGGTTTTCCCGTCGATGATGTCGTAACGCTGGATCAGGTCGTTGGCGAGGAGTTCGGAGGCGATCCGTTCCGCATCCGTCCGGGTCAGCGTATCCAGCGTGCACCGGTCGTGGATGCCGCCGATCAGGTACTGCCGGGACATGTAGACCCGGACCGGTTTCCCGGTGAGGAGCGTAATGGCCTCGCCGGCGGTTTTTCCGACGTTGTCCGTGACGCCGGGGCGAAACCCCACCTCGATGAGCCAATCGAACCCGAGGGCGAGCCCGCGATTGATGGCGGTTTCCTGGATGATCGGATCCGAGAGGGGGCCGCGGGCCGCCCTTTCCAACTCTTCGGGGGCGAGGGGGCCGTCGATGGTGTAGACCTCGATGGTCTTGACCCAATCCACATGGATTCGAAGATGTTCGACGATTCCCTTCTTGATCCTCTCGCCGAGGGCGTCCCTGATCCCTTTTTTAAACCCGATCTCGATCCGACTCGCCATGTTCTTACCCCACTTTTCCGCGATCCGTGTTTTTCTGAAGCGGTCAGTGTTCATAACAGATACCGGCGGGAAAAACAACTGATCTGCCCGGTCCGGGTTTGCAGAATGATACCCTGGGACAATTCCCCCGATGTGACGGATCATGTGTAGGAACCGAAACCGCCGGTTGCCGTGAGTGTATCGTTGTACGCCTGCCCGATAAGCAAAGTTTTGAGACTTCCAATATATTAACAAATGAGTCAGGCTGCGACCGGCGTCAGACTGAATACACGGGCAATGCTGGCCGCAGTCTGAAGGTTTCCCGCCTGCAGAGCCTTGCGAACTTCATCAAGTTTATAGGAATCTTCGAGTGACAGATAGGGTGACCATTCATCATCCGTTTCGATCAGTTCGACATCCACCTCGGCAATATATCGCCCCTCGCGGATCAGTTTTGCATAGGTTCGATTCTTCATTTAGATACTATCCTCAATCATTTCGTCATAGCCGTGATCGGATATTCTGACCTCACCCCGAACGACTAACGCAGCAATGCGACGCAATGTCTCACTCATGGTACCCATATTACCTCTTATCCATCCAGGCTGTCAATCAGGGTGTACGACCCAAATCCACCACCAACTTTTGGATGGACGGGTTTTGGGTACTTTTGGGACTCATTTTTCCCGTCCCGGAACTTGCAATTGACAAGTTCCAATAATACAAATAATCCTTAACGAAGCATGGAATTTATGAAAACGTGAACGCTGGCCAAAATATTAATATCAATGGTTAATATGGATTATGTTACGTATAGGTAGGTGAACACTTTTTCGGGTTTATTAAAGACAACTCTGCTGATTGCCGGGGGAAAGCTTAGACGATAAGACTGACGGCATAAAATATTGGTGTCCACTACTGAAGACCGACCTCATTATTCACCTCATTATTCACCTTGGCTAACCAGAAAGGAATCTGTTAGAGTCGCCGCATGAACCAGACCGACACCATAAAGGACCTGGACGAACGCACCGCCAAGGCGGTTGCCCATTACTGGCAGACACGTGCCGCCCAGCGGTAAAAACAGGTGATGATAGGGAGGGCCGATCAGGGATTGCGTAGCGCTGTGACGGGCGGTGCGCAGATGGACGGCTTCATCGACCTGTTCAGTGAGGCGATCCTACCGCGAGCGGGCCTATCACGACAGCCCTCAACCCTTCCTCGGCTATTTCTTTATGCTGGAGGATTGCGATGCCTCCAACCGGCCGGTCGGCGTCCAGGTGCCGCATTTCAAGGTTTTACCGGAGTATGTCGGCGCGTCCTACATGCGCCGGTACGAGCTTTTCTGCCGGAAACTCATTTTGGAGCGGCATTACACCGCCGTTGCCTTCATCACCTTCACCGCGACGGGCGGTCTCGACGGCGCGTTCCGAACGCCCGCCGAGGATCTCTCCCTCGACCGCTTTGCCAAAACGCTTGCCGCCCATGCGGCGGCCTCGCCGTGAAATCATGGAAACGACTCTGCACAGGCTCATCAACGGAGACGCCCGGGACCTCTCGTTTTTGGAAGACGAATCGGTCCATCTGGTCATCACCTCCCCACCCTACTGGAACCTGAAGCGTTACCAGGAGAACCCCGACCAGCTCGGCCACATCCAGGATTGCGAGGCATTTCTGGCGGAGTTGGAAAAGGTCTGGCGGCACTGCCTGCGCGTCCTTGTCCCCGGCGGCCGCCTGGTCTGCGTCGTCGGCGATGTCTGCGTGGCGCGGCGCGATTTCGGGCGGCACCTGGTTTTCCCTCTCCATGCGGACATCTGCGTCATCTGCCGGCGGCTCGGTTTCGACAAACTGAACCCCATCATCTGGCACAAGATCGCCAACGCCTCCTACGAGGTGACGAACGGGTCGAAGTTCCTGGGAAAACCTTACGAACCCAACGCGATCATCAAGAACGACATGGAGTTCATCCTGATGCAGCGCAAGCCTGGCGGATACCGGAAGCCGACGGAAGCACAGCGCGATGCGAGCCGGATCTCCAAGGAGGAATTCGACCGCTGGTTCCAGCAGATCTGGAACATCACCGGGGCCTCGACGAAACACCATCCGGCCCCGTTCCCGCTGGAGTTGGCGACCCGGCTGGTGCGGATGTTCTCCTTTACCGGGGACACGGTCCTCGATCCCTTCTGCGGCTCCGGCACGACGATGGTGGCTGCCATGCGGAATGGCCGCAACAGCATCGGCGTGGAGATCGAGCCCGAGTACTGCCGGATGGCCGCGCGCTACCTGAAGGCCGAAAACTCGGACCTTTTCGCCACCTCGAAACTCCTCTTCGAGAAGGCCGTCGCGGAACCGGCCTGCATGGTCCGGGAAGAAACGGCCCTTTACGAGGTCCGTCCGGCGAAAAAACGGCTGGAATAGACCGGGGGCAATCGCGAAAAACCCTTCAATTCAGGTTGTGAGCCGTTCCAGGGAAGACCGGGTATTGACGTTCAAATTCGGTTCGAGGACTTCAACTAAGAACGGCATGTAAAAATGGACCAAAAAGTCTTACCAGCAATAGGAAGTGTGCTATAAAGAAAACAACCATAGAATGGGATCCGGTCAAAAAATGAGCGACGATATTATGAAGAAGCCGAATGATGATTATGACTTGCAAGATGACTACGACCTCTCGCGGCTGCCTGCTATGCCCAAAGGCCGCTATGCACCGGAGCGGCGCATTGGCAGCAATCTCATCTTGCTGGAACCAGATCTGGCGCGGGCATTCCCCTCCGATGAAGCCGTCAATAAGGCGCTGCGGCTTGTCCTGCAAGCTGCACAGATTCCGGCGAAAGCGGGCGTATCGTAAACAAAAAGGCGGCTAATCGCTTTCGGAAGAATTAGACGTCTAATCTCGTTCCCTGCGGATTACGATTGAGTGAAGATAGGTTATAAGGAAATCATCTCTCGAATTCTGAACCTGCGCAGACCTGCGATAAAAAATCATTTGAACAGGAAACAGGAGAAATAGAAAGTGAACATGCCGGAAATTACTGAATTGATCGATCGCGTCAAAAAAGAGGGACGGTTTTCCCTGACGGAAGCCGAATCCAAGATATTGTTGAGCGCCTATGGCATTCCCGTTGTAGAAGAGGCGATCGTTACCGGTGAAGAAGAAGCGGTTTCCATGTCACGGGAAATGGGTTTTCCCGTTGTGTTGAAGGGACATGGCGCAAGGCTGATCCATAAAACGGAAAGAGGGCTGGTTAAACTGAATTTGCGATCCGTTTCCGAAGTTCGCAGGGCCTACCGTCAGATTAAAGCAGCCGCCGCGGAGGATTGGGAAGGATGCCTGATCCAGCCGCTGATTGAAGGCGAGCGCGAATTTGTCGCCGGTTTGATTCGGGATGCCCAGTTTGGCCCGACGGTGATGTTCGGCCTCGGCGGCGTCTTTGCGGAGGCTCTGGCCGATACGGCCTTTTGCATCGCACCGCTCGGCGAGGCTCAGGCCGACACGCTGATGGATGAGATCCGAAGCAGCCGATTGCTGGGTGATTTTCGCGGCGAAAAATCGGCGGACCGCGCGCAGTTGGGCCGGGTGCTTCTGGGGCTGTCGCGGCTGGGAATGGAACATCCGGAGATTCGGGAGGTGGATATCAACCCGCTGATCGTCATGCCGGACGGACGGGTAAAAGCCGTGGATGCGCTGGTGGTTTTCGAAGAAAACGGCGCCGCGATCGCGGGAACCGACACACGGTCAGAGGAAATTGAAAAACGGACGGAAGAGATCCGCCGGGCCCTTGATGCTGCCGTCCATGCCCGGTCCGTCGCAATCGTCGGCGCGGCGCGTCCCAGAGAAAACGATTTCCCGGGCATGTTCGGCAATATGCGCAATTTCGGCTATGCCGGACGCCTTTATCCCGTCAATCCCAGGCTCAACGATATTGACGGCGTCAAGGCTTATCCCAATTTGACCGCGCTGCCCGAACCGGTGGATCTGGTCATCGTTACCGTGCCGGCGCCGTTCGTTCCCGATGTGCTGCGGGAATGCGTCGCCACGGGCAACAAGACCGTCCATATCTTCACCTCGGGCTTCAGGGAATCGGGGGAAGAGCAGGGCATCCGGCTTCAGGGGGAGATGGAAAAGATCGCGCTGGAGGGCGGACTGCATGTCATCGGTCCCAATTGCATGGGGTTTTATGTGCCGAAAGCACGGCTTTTGACGTGGACGGGGGCATCCAAAGAGAGCGGTCCCGTGGCGATGATCAGCCAGAGCGGAGGCAATGCCCAGGATTTTACGAACTATACGACCAGCCGTTACGGAATCGAGTTCAGCAAGGCCATCAGCTACGGAAATGCGCTGACGCTGGACAGCACGGATTTTCTGGATTATTTGTCCCAGGACGACGAAACAAAAATCATTACGATGTATCTGGAAGGTGTGAAGGACGGACGGCGCTTTTTGAAACTGGTTACGGAAATCAATCGACGAAAGCCGATCATCATCTATAAAGCCGGGCTTTCCGAAACCGGCGCGCTGGCGGTCTCCTCGCACACGGGGGCTCTGGCGGGTGAAGAAAAAATCTGGCAGGCTTTTTTCCGGCAAACCGGCGCCGTGCAGGTCGAGTCTCTTGAAGAAATGGCCGATGTGACTCTGGCATTTCATCATCTGGGAAAAACACGGGGAAGCAAAACAACCGTGCTTGGATTCGGCGGAGGAGCGGGCGTTTCCGTGGCGGACCATTGCGCGAAGACAGGCCTTGCGCTGCCGACATTCTCACCGGCGCTGATTCATGAATTGCGGAAGCTGATCCCTCCGGCCGGCACGATGATTCGCAATCCGATTGACGCGGCGATCGCCTTCTTCAATTTCGACATTATGGGGGAAGTCCTTCAATTACTTGCCAAAACGGATGAAATTGACAACATGATCGTATCCGTGCCCTTGGACTGGCTGTATATCAAGGAAGAAGGCGGCGCATATATCGAAAAAGTCGCGCGGTATCTGGCCGGGGAGGGGCGAAAACGGACGGGCGGCAAACCCATGATCGTGGTCTCGCGGCAATATGAGCCCCGGCAGGAAATCCGAAGATGGGTCCCCGTTCTGGAACGGATCCTCCTGCCGGCGGGGATCCCCGTCTATGAAGGTGTTCCCCGGGCGGTCAACGCGCTGGCCAAACTGACGGCCTATCACGCCTTTCAGGCGCGCCAGCATTCATGAGCCGGATGGTGCTTATTACTCCGGCAAGCCAACAGATAAAATGTCATGCCGGACCCCGGGTCAGGTCCGGGGCAGGCTCTGATCCGGCATCCAGTCTAATTTATTCCGGATTCCGGCTGGAGTTTACCCTTGCGAAAGCGGGGGCCGGGAATGACCGCATTGGCATTGATCGGCGCCGGAATAATAACGCGGACATTTTGAAGCGAGGCCCCGTTGTTGAAAAAATATCGATATTTGCTGACCGGCAGGATCCAAGGCTCATTTTATCATCTCATTCGCGCCTACAGTTCGACCTTTCGCCTTCACGTCGAAAACGAGAAGCCCTGGCTGGACCATCTGAACGACGGCGGCCGGGTTCTCATCTGTTGCTGGCACCAGCAGTTCTTCGCGGCCATCCGCCACTTCCGGACCTATGCCGTTTATCACCCCGCCCTGATGATCTCGCAAAGCAACGACGGCGACATCATCGCCGGCATTGCCGGGAAATCCGGCTGGCATGCCGTCCGGGGCTCCTCCTCGCGAGACGGGGGCCGGGCGCTGAAAGAGATGATCGGCTACCTGAAACAGTCGAGACTTGCCGCCCACGTTGTGGATGGGCCGAGGGGGCCGGCCGGGGTTGTCAAAGCGGGAGTGGTGAGCCTGGCCCGGTCCTCCGGGGCCGTCGTCGTTCCGGTCTACGCATCAGCCGACCGGGCCTGGTATTTCAACAGTTGGGATCGCTTCATGCTGCCGAAGCCCTTTGCGCGCGTGACGCTGCGCTTTGGCGGGATGCTGGATTTGAACGCCGGGGCGGGTGGCGACGATTTTGAGCTCCATCGGCTCCGGATCCAGCAGATCATGCAGCCGGGCCTGGTAAAGTGACGGGCGTTCAACCGCGGCCCCTGCATCCGGTTCCGGGACGACCATTCTTTTCCGGGAGGGACCATGATGGATTCTTGTTGCAGCAAAAAAGGGGTTCGAAACATCGCCGGGCGACATCGTCCGGCCGCTTTGCTGGTTGTGTTGCTGTTGCTGGCGGCCTTCCCGGCGGTAGCGGCGGCGGAAGGCGGAAAGCCGGCTGATCCGGAAAACCCCTGGTCGGTCGAACTCTATCTGAAACGCCATATCGGCAGCCATACCTCCTATGAGTTCGGCAATCCCTTTCCCCCCAATCAGTCGCCGCTGAGCCGTCTGGAGTTCCCGTTGAACACCTGGTGGGCCGGGGGCGAGGTCAGACGAAATTTTCCCCGTTTTTCCGCGGGGCTGGAGGTGCTCAGAAGCGTAACCGGGGAGTCGGACGGTTCGTTCGAGGATTCGGACTGGGAGGATGAGGCCCAGCCGAACGTCAAGACCACCTACTCGGACGCATCATGCCGTATGGAACCCAGCTATATGGTCCGGGCCGATCTGGATCTGAAGGTCGCCGACTGGCTGGGACTGCCCGCCGGGTTCGATCTGCGACCGGTGGCCGGGGTCCGCTGGCAGCGGCTGGAACTGGTTGCCCATGACGGCATCCAGGGCTATCCGGCCCCGGGAGACACGACGCCGCCGGAACCCCTCCCGGGCGACGGCATCCGTTTCAAGCAGACCTACTGGCAACCCTTCATCGGGATACGAACGGCCTATGACATGGGAAGGCTTATCGAATGGCCGCGACTGATCTTCCGGGGCCAACTGGATTGGGCCTATGTCTATGGGGAGAACAGCGACCATCATTTGCTCCGGGATGGGGTCCGGATGACCTATGAAAGGACGCGCGGCCAAGCCTGGCACGCCTCCATCGGCGTCAAGGCCGGTTTGACCCGAAACATCCATGCGGGTGTGGAGGCGGAATACCTGCTGATCCGGACCACGGGCTCCCATCAGTTGGTGAATGATATCGTAAATATCGATCAGAGCTGGGACGATGGGGTCAAGGTCTGGTCGGAACAGATGAGCCTCAAACTGAGCCTGGAGTATCTGTTTTAGCGCTGAATTTGTCCTTGACGAAAAGGAATACTCACCGGAGACCACACCGAAGAAAATTTTGTCGTAAATCGAGGGGCTAATTTGTAAATAGTTAATAATATCAATTTGTTGATTAGTTTAATGCGTTAAACTTTTTGCGGTCACGGTGACGGGTCGTTGAATAGGGGATGAAGCGGGGGATACCGGGCTGATTATTTCTGATTATGAAAAAGGGAGATGTACTTCCTGAAAAGCGGTAAGCTGATTAATCTTATTTGACGTACTGGACTTCAGCTAAAAATGATGATAAGCGTTACAGACAATTGAAAAGCAGTTGAACGTCCCACCCTGTCTAACCGTCTAACCGTACAGGAGGGAAATATGGACTGTTGATGAACCCCTTACTTTCAAAAAGTAGAGGGGTTTTCTTGTTTGTGACTAAAGCGACAATGGAGAGTATTATATGGTTTCCGTATAACGCGCAGCAATCAGCGGAAAATTTGTCTATTATTTTGGAACTAATGAGGTATTAGTCAAGAAGACTTTGCGTGTTATACGGACAGGAACCTGAAAACTGATTTTATCAGGAAACCATATAAACAGTAGTTGGCCTTAAAAATTGTCCTTGATAATCGCATCCATTTTGGCTATACAAAGGCTATACATATGGAGGTGCGTGATGCTTGCAAAAATTCAAAAATGGGGAAATAGCCAGGGGCTTCGTATTGCCAAAAACCTGCTCTCGGAGGCACAGCTTGATGTCGGCGATGAAGTCGATATCAGTGTAAAAGAAGGCATTATGGTTGTGGCCCCAGCCAAAAGAATACGTGGCCACCATAGCCTAAAGGATCTTGTGACACGTATTCCTAAAGGCTACAAGCCCGGTGAGGTTGAATGGGGTGAGCCAACCGGCAAGGAGGTCTGGTAGATGGCGGCCTATATCCCAAAACAAGGTGACATCATCGCAATCACATTTGATCCACAATCCGGTCATGAACAAAAAGGTCGGCGTCCCGCTTTTGTTGTAAGCAAAGACTTGTTCAATAAAAGCACCGGGTTGGCAATTGTATGCCCAATTACAAACACGGAGCGCGGCTTTCCCTTTCATATTCCCATGCCAAAAGACAGTAAGCTTACGGGTTTCATAATGGTTGAACAGGTTAAATCGGTCGATTTCCATGCTCGTGGCGCAAAGTGCATTGAACACATCAATGTTGAGCTACTGTCCGACGTGCTTTCATTATTGGATGCATGTATTTACTGACCGGCCAACCCGCCGTTCAAGCAGAGCGCAAAAAGCCGCGCCTGCTTAACTTCCCGTTGGCGCGGACGCTACGCGCCGCGCCAACGGGGCCGCGTCTTTCCATCCGCTGGCTGTCCCGGCGCTCCGCGCCGGTCCAACCAGCGGCTGCAGCGGTCAGCCGGCCCCGCAAGCACGCTCGCGTGTCCGTCCGCCGCTGAGCCGCGGCCCCGTTCGGCATGGACAGGCAGCGGGACTTTCTTTCATTCGTGAGATAATAAGTTAGATATTTTCTGCAGGGTATGAAAACGAAAGTCATCTGACGTGGCATCGAGCAAACCATCAATCTTGACAATCGACCTGTTTATGGACGATATTTAGTCAGACTTGAGAAATGGAGGTACTCCAATGAAACTGTCCAGCCGGATCAAGCCCATCAGTTACCTCAAGGCCCATGCCGCCGAAATTGTAAGGAATCTTGGCGAACAGGAAGAGGCGCTGGTTATCACCCAGAATGGCGAAGCCAAGGTGGTCATACAGGGCATCGAGAGCTACGAGCAAACCCAGGAAACAATGGCTCTCCTGAAAATCCTGGCGCTCGGGATGCATCAGATTGAGGAGGGCAAGGTCCTGTCTGCAGAGGATGTGATTAAACGTCTGCGCGCACGGCGGGAGGGCTGCTGATGCCGTTCGCGGTTTTGCTAACCAGTGATGCATCACGTGATCTCGAAGCGCTTTATGACTACATCGCTCTGCGCGATGCGCCTCAAAAAGCGGACTACGTTTTGGAGCAAATCGAGAAAGCCTTCTCCCGGTTGTCTGAATTCCCGGAGCAGGGCGCCTATCCTAAAGAACTCGCGGCGTTAGGGATTCGTGAATACCGCGAGATCTTCTTCAAACCCTACCGTATCGTTTACCGAATCATGAACAAGGACGTCTACGTTCTGCTGATTGTCGATGGCCGCCGCGATATGCAGACGCTGCTACAACGGCGATTATTAGATGCGTGATGCCGGATTGGTTAAGGGCGGCGTTTCAAACATCCCATTTCATGAAGATCGACTTTGCCGCTATTACTCACTGTGGATAATCAAAAAGGAATCTGTTAGAGTCGCCGCCTGAATCAGACCGATGCCATGAAGGACCTGAAGGATTTCGCAAAGGAACGCTATGCTCACGGCCGCCTACCGCTGGATAGACGATAACATCCTCGAACTGGGGAGGGAGATGCGGCTCTCCTTCCTGCCGCCGCTCATGGTCTACATGGCCGCCGGGATCTCGGGGTTGACCGGCATCGTCGGCACCTTCTTCGTCAAGGAATACCTCGGCCTCCCGGCCTCGTTTCTCGCCGCTCTCGGCTTTTGGGCCGGCATCCCCTGGGCGCTGAAGATGCCGCTCGGCCACCTGGTGGA
>CAYSSF010000126.1:0-11488 GCA_964433455.1 uncultured Syntrophaceae bacterium | reverse complement strand
AAAAGATCTTCGGGACGCCTTTCGCGGGGATGGTCCGGGTGATTACCGTGAAGGCGAAAAGCGCCGATGACCTGGCGGCGGCGGAGGCGCAGATCAACGAACTGCTCAGCCAGCGCCACCGGATCGGGCCCCGTCAGGAGAAGGATTTCACGGTGCGCAACCTCACCGAGATGATGCAGGCCAGAGAACAGTCCACCCAGGTCATGGGTCTCCTGCTGGCGGCGATCGCATCCGTCTCCCTGTTGGTGGGGGGCATCGGCATCATGAACATCATGCTCGTTTCGGTGACGGAACGGACCCGGGAGATCGGGATCCGGATGTCCGTGGGGGCGAAGACCTGGGACATCCGGCTCCAGTTCATCATCGAGGCGCTGACGCTCTCGCTGATCGGCGGCGTGATCGGCATCATCTTCGGCGTTTCGGGGTCGAAGATCCTTTCGGCCCTGGCCGGCTGGGAAACCGTCGTATCCCCGCTCTCCGTTCTGCTTTCTTTCAGCTTTTCCGGCCTGGTCGGGCTCTTTTTCGGCTTCTATCCCGCCTACAAGGCATCCCTGCTCAACCCGATCGACGCGCTGCACTACGAGTAGCGATCGGTCTGCGGTCAAGTCGAACTCTTGAGGCCAACCTCCGATGAGGTCCATGAAGGAATCAACCCCCAGCGAAAATTGACCAGGTAATTCTGCTCCTTCTTGCGAAGGACAGCGACGATTTGCTGTCTCGGAGAAATGTTGTCGCCCGGCCTGTATTCACAGGTTACCTCTTGAATATTGAACGATTCAGTGATGACGGACAAATCGGTCAAGAGGATAAAGCGGCCGCACATGGCTCTCCTTGTGGTCTGAGAATCAAACCTCCAGCGCTCAATCGATAGCCAATTTACCGGCTTTCCCGCGATTTTCCTTTTTCCCTTCGTGAATAAAAATAGTAACCGCCTGAGGGTCAACCTTGAAATTTTTGCAAACGGCTTCGGTAATATCCTTCACGAGTTCTCTCTTTTGTTCGACAGTTCTTCCCTCATCGGCTTCGACAATCACTGTAGGCATATTTCTCTCCTTCCATTTTTCGCACGGCGGTGCGTCTATTGGGTGTTTCACTCGCCGATAACCATTAAAGTATTTTCTTCCATGGATAATCAAGCCACCGAAACGACCCCTCAGACCTGATGACACCAGGGGGCCGGAAGATCCTTCACCGTAACCAGCCCCGGGGCTGCATCAATCACGGCCGGGATTGAATTTACGAGGATCGCGGCCGTCGCCTGATCGCCGGCTACCCCCCCTTCGATCCTCAGGCAGAGGTCTGGCGTCCCGACGATCCGGATCGTATCGTGGGGATTCTCCGCCCCGATATACATCCTGAGGTCGAGCGTGACGATCTTTTTCCCCTCCCGGAAGCCCTCTCCGAGGTTGCGGATGCCCGCGACGTCGCCGGGCTTCAACTCGAAATAATCCGTTTTCAGCAGCTTTTCTGCGATCACCGGTTCGACGGTCTCGCGAACGTCATCGAGGACAAAGTGCAGGCGGTCGGCGATCAGATAGAGCGATTCCCGGAGGCCGACGTGGCCCATCGCCTTTTCGGCGACCTTTTCCCGGAAGAGCTCCGGCGTCATCCCCGCTCCGATCTTCCGCTGGAGGGGATAGCGGCGGGTGCCGGCATCGACGACCCTCTCCACGTGGACCTCCCGGACCTCCGCGCAGACGCCGGTGAGGGTGAGCGGCAGGGCGTCCATGACGAAACCGGGATTGACGCCGGTTCCCAGGACCGTAACACCCTTTTCCCTGGCCAGTTTGTCGATATTTGCGGCCGCTTCGGCATTTTCCGGCGTCGCGAAGAGGAGCTCCTCCGCCGAGGAGACGAGGTTCTTTCCGCCCCGGAGGATCTCTTCCACCTGCCCGATGACCCGCTTCAGCCGCGAACCGGCCGTATGGACGACCACGTCGGCCTGCACCTTGGAGAAGAGGCGTTCGGCATTGTCGCTGACGTGGACGCCGAGGGGTTCCATCCCCAGGATTTCCCCAAGGTCCTTGCCCACCATCTCCTTTGCGATGTCGACGGCCCCGACGATCTCCATGTCGGGTTTGGTCAAGACCAGCTTTGCGGTCGCCAGGCCGATGGGGCCGAGGCCATAATGGATCACTCTGATTTTCCTATGTTCCACTGGACACCTCCCATGTTGACTTGGATACTTCCTTGTTATTGCCGACGATCCTCCGTTTGCGGTAAAACTGTTTCAGAAAGACCAACAGAAGGAGCCCTGCGCCGACATAGTCCGTGTAGCTTTCGGGTGTGATGAGAAAGGCCGCGGCGATCCCGGTGGCGATCCTCTCGATGACCGTGGAGTGGTATTTCATGTATCCGATCATCGTTGCCCCGAGGGCGATGATACCCAGCAGAGCGGTGCAAACGACCTGCGTGAACAGGAAGTAATTGAAAGGGCTGCCATCGATGATGGTCGGGTACCAAAGGAGGATCGGCGCCGTGACGAAGACGAAAGGGATCATGAATCCGGCAGAGGAGAGGCGGAAGGCGGTGAGCCCTGTCCGGAACGGGTCTGCCCCCGAGATGCCCGATGCAGCGTAGGCCGCCAGCGCGACCGGCGGCGTGACGTCGGCCAGCACTGCGAAGTAGAGGACGAACATGTGCGAAACGAGGGGCGGAATCCCGAATTCCATCAGGGCCGGGGCGGCGATCATCGAGGCCACGATATACTGGGCCGTTGTCGGGATCCCCATGCCGAGGATGAAACAGGAGATCATCGTGAAGAAGAGTGTGAAGAAGAGCGTCAGCCCCTTGGCGCTCAGCATGTGGAGCAGGTCGAACTGGAGGATCCCCGCGGTCGCTCCCTGGGCGAGGCTGATCACGGTGGCGGCGAACTTGAGGCCGAGCCCCGTCAGTGTCGTTCCCCCTACGATGAAGCCGACACAGGCGCAGGCGGCGCCGATCGCGATCGCGTTCTTCGTGCCCCACTCCAGGGCGCTCAGGATGTCGGGAACCTTCATCTTGCTCTCCTTGTAGAAGATCCCGACGGCCACGACCAGGGTGTTCGTCCAGAAAGAGGAGAGGTAGGGTTCGACACGGTAAAAGAGCTGAACAGTTAGGATCAACGAAATGGCGAGCGACGCGATCCAGGCGCTCCGGTGGCTCTGCCGGAAAGTGATCCCCAGACCCGCAACCAGGACGATCCACCAGACGGCCGTGACCGGAAGCGTGTGGAACAGCGGGTTGATCTCGAAAAGGATGGACGGGATCGACAGGAGGATCGGGATCAGGAAGGAGATCGTCCGAGAGTGGATCTGGCCGATCGTGACGGTGAGGATGATACCCCAGAAGGCGGCCAGAAAGGGGCTCCGGCCGGAGATCAGCAGGAAAACGATGATGATCAGCGGCGCAACGAGCAAGCCCCGCTTCTTGAGGACATCCCATACCCGGGGAAGCATCTCCCGGGGGAGGCCGAGCAGGCCGAGCTTCAGGGCTTCGAGATGAACCATCCAGCCGACTGCGAAGTAGAACAGCAGGGCAGGGATCACAGCGGCGGCGGCGATCTTGATGTAGGGAATCCCCAGAAAGTCCGACATGATGAAGGCCGCGGCCCCCATGATCGGCGGCATAAGCTGGCCGCCCGTGGAGGAGGTCGCCTCCACCGCCCCGGCGAAAATCGGTTTGTACCCCACCTTTCTCATCATCGGGATGGTAAAGGAGCCGGTGGTAACCGTGTTGGCCACGGAACTTCCGCTGATGGAGCCGAACATCCCGCTGGAGACGACGGCCACCTTGGCCGGGCCGCCCGCGGTCCCCCCGGCGATCGCCATCGCCATGTCCATGAAGAGCTGCCCCAGGCCCGTTCGGGAGATGAAGAGGCCGAAGAGGACGAAGTGGAAAACGAAGGTAGCCACAACACCCAGCGGGATGCCGTAGATCCCTTCGGTCCCCAGGTACATGTAGTCAATGATGCGGGAGACGCTGTAGCCCCGGTGAGCGAAGAGCGTCAGCCCCGGGATCTTCAGGAAGTAGGGCCCGAGATAGCAGTTGATCAGGACCAGGATCGCGATGATCGGCAGCGGCGCCCCGATGCTTCGGCGCGCGCCCTCGAGGACGAAGAGGATCGCCATTGCGCCGACGAGCAGGTCCGTCTGTGTCGGACTTCCCGCCCGAAGACCGACGTTATGGAACTCCACAAAGATGTAGATGGAGACGAGCGAGGCCGCAAGCGCGAAGAAGACGTCAAAATAGGGGATGTTGTTCAGGTCGTACCGGATGGCCCGACCCCCGAAAATCATCCGGAGCCCCTGGATCCACTGCAGGACGAATAGGGAAAGGATGCTCAGAAAGATCCCGAGCAGGAAAAATCCCCAGAAGACGAGGGCGGCGTTGAGGTCCTTGAACCAGGTCAGAAAATGGAGGTCGGAGAAAGCCACGGAAAATCCGTAGCCGATTCCCAGAATCATCGCCGTGAAGACCGGGAAATCGATCCAGGCGGCGATCCTGTCCGGCAGGAACTCCCGCCTCTTGAAATAGAGGCACTGCAGGAAGGCTGCCAAGGCCAGGATCCAGGCCGAAACCGCGGAGAGGTGGAAGAGCTCCCGGCACATCGTCGTCAGCAGGGCGCTGCCGACGGCCCCATAGACGAGGTCGTACACAAGGAATTTTTTCCCCTCTCCCTTGTCCTTGCGGATCGTGTAGAGGAAAAAGACGAGGGGGAGAACGAAGGCCAGATGGAACGTCCGGTGCCGCCACTCCTGCAGCACCCCGAATCCCGCCGTATAGATGTGGAAGATAGACAGGATCAGGGTCATCGCGTACATCAGCTTCAGGGCGATGCCCGAAAGCCTGCGGAAACGAAGTTCAGGATCGTACTTGGCAACCTCGTCGATATTTTCGACCACATGCCCCGTCACGGGGAGCCCCTCCTCTACCGGTGATGATCCGTCGTTCATCTCACCTCCTCGTCATGCGATTGAAAAACGCAGTAACTTTTGTGGCTGCCAGTTCAAACAAGGTGATGTTGCGGATGCGGAGCCGAAGCAGGGTGTCCCCCGCCAGTTCCGGGAGGAGAATCTTCCCGTTGTCAAACTCCAGGGTATTGTCATAGGACCGCTTCACCCATATCTCGATCACGGGGAGGATCCTCTGCATATTGGAAATGCGGGAGCTCTTCTCCCCGCGGGTAAACCGTTCGCCGGCGCCCAGAACCGCGGGCAGACCGGTATTGGATGATCCGAAAACCGTTTCGTCAAGGACGAGCCGGTACTGCCCGTCGACCCGGAAATGATCCCACACCTGGCAAAGTTCGACGGAGTGCAGGTACATCAGGGAAAAACGGTCGCCCACCTCAAGCGAACGGACAAAAACGACCTTTTCCTTTCGCGGCTCCTCGATCTGCAGCACATGCAGCGGATAGAGCCCCACAGCCGGGACAAGCGCCGCAAACAGGATCAGCCGGATCGTTCGCTTTTTCATGGAAACCGGACGCCCTTTCCCAGGCGCCCGGTTTGCTCCTGACATCTGCCGCAGATCCTATTTGATCAGACCCTTTTCCCTGTAATACTTGGCCGCGCCCGCATGAAGCGGAATGGCCATTCCGCTCAGGGCCGTCTTGAGTTGCACGTCCTTCCCCTTCGCATGGACCTTGGCCATCACATCGGCGCCGCTCAGCCCGTCCTTGCCCTTTTCCCAGAGGGCCTTGGTCAGCTTGTAGACCAGGTCTTCCGGAACCTGATCATCCACAACCCACTGGGCCATCGTCGTGATCGTGGGCACGTCGACGGCCATCCCCTTGTAGGTGCCCTTGGGGATGACAACCTTGCTGTAGAAGGAGTACATCTTTGTCAGCTTCGTGATCGAGGCATCATCGATCGGCACCAGAACGATGTCGGTGGACATCGCAAGTTCCGTGATCGCCGCCGTCGGCCAGCCGGCGGTGGTGAAGGTTACGTCCGCCTGCTTGTCCTGGAGACGCTGGGCCGCGCCGGAGAATCCGAGCCAATCGACGCCCGAAAAATCCTTATAGGTCAGATCCAGGCCGGTAAGGATGTTCAGCGTGTCCACCTCGGTGCCGCTCCCCCGGTCGCCCGGGATCAGTTTCTTTCCCTTGATGTCCTTGAGGCTCTTGATCCCCGAATCGCCCCGGGCCACGATCTGGATCGTCTCCGGGTAGAGGGAGGCGATGCCCCGGAGATTTTTCACCGGCTTTCCCGCAAACTGATCCTTGCCCTCGTAGGCGCTGAAGGCCACGTTGTTCTGGACGAAGGCCGACTCGATCTGATGGTCCTTGATCAGGTTGCAGTTGGCGACCGAGGCGCTGCCCGCCTGGCCGGTCACCACGACTTCAGGAACCCTCTCAGTCAGGGCCTGGGCCAGGAGCCCTCCCAGCGGATAGTAGGTTCCGCCGGTTCCCCCGGTTGTGATGGCGAAAAATTTCTTGTCCGCGGCGCAGGCGGGTCCCGCAACCAGGACGGCCATAGCCATGATTACTGCCGCTACGATGACAACATTCCGTTTCCTCATCATATTTTCCTCCTCGTTTAAGAGATCTGCAAAGCCCGGTCCCATGCGGCCGGCGCCCTGCTTGAATGACGGTCGATCTTTCCAGCCCGGTCATCTTGAATGACTTTCCGGACCGTGTCAACGATATTTTTTCTTTTCCGGTGGTTCGAGCCGGGGCCTCAAGCGGCAAAAGGGAATGGCAGCCGGCCCGTCTGCGGAGTCACGCGCCTTTGCTTTTGCTCTTGCGCCGGTGGGGGAAAACTCCTTGACAGGCAAGATCGCTTTTTTATAGATTGACTAAGCGCGGATGCACGTTCTTATCCGTCGGTTCAGTATCAGAGAGAGACTTTCATTTATCCTTCTGCCAGCCTGGGCAATCGGCACAGAGGAGGCCCCGCAGCGGCTGGAGAATATCTGCACGATGATCCCGGAAATCAAGGTATTTTGAGAATTCCGGGAAAGGCCGGAAACCGGCCGGGTCGCAACCGGCTGAAGTACGCCACGGAGGGAGGATCGGGCGGATGCCAGCAATCCGAATCAAGGATGTCGATCTGTATTATGAAACATCCGGGGAAGGGATTCCGGTCGTTCTGATCATGGGCCTCAGACGAAATCTCGAATGGTGGCATTGCCAGATTCCCGCCTTGTCAAAGCATTTCAAAGTGGTTGCATTCGATAACCGGGGGGCGGGACGTTCGGACAAGCCGGATATGGAATACTCCATCCCGCTGTTTGCAGATGACACCGCAAGGCTGATGGAAGCTCTGGGGATCAGCAACGCCCACATCCTGGGCATCTCCATGGGCGGGTATATTGCCCAGGAACTGGCGCTTCTTTATCCCGACAAGGTGAAAAGCCTGGTTCTCGGCTGCACGGGCTGCGGCGGCCGCCGTGCGGTCCTGATGAACGAAGAGCGCATGAAAAAATTCACCGCAAACGACGGCCTCACCCCCACCGAGATCCTCCGCAAGGACATGGACATCTATTTTTCCGATGGGTTCATCGCAAGGCGGCCTGGCTGGATTGAAGAATTCATAGAGATTTCCCTCAGGCATTACCAGCCCGCGTATGCCTTTTTCAGACAGTTCGCGGCCTGCCTGAAGCACGACACGGCGGAGCGGCTCAGCGGTTTGAAGGTGCCGGTATTCATCATGTCCGGGGATGACGATCCGCTGGTGCCGCCGCAAAACTCGCTGATATTGAAAGAGCTCCTGCCGGATTCAACGTTATCCCTTTTCCCCGGCTGCCGGCACCTGTTTTTTATCGAAGAGGCAACGGAATTCAACCGAAAATCGGTTGAATTCTTCAGGTCAGTTGACAATGTGCAATAGGATTGACCGATTGCATTATTTCAGGGAGTGAATTTTTTCCGGAAGGAATTGGGAGGGGACCCATGGGACTTATCTTGTTTCGGACCACGCCGCGCATCCTGATGGGGCCGGGATGCATCGAAAAGATCGGCCAGGAGGTCCAGGCCCTGAAGGGGAGAAGGATCCTCATCGTCACCGATCCCGGGATCGTCCGGGCCGGACTCCTCAAGCCGGTGGAAGAATCTCTTCAACGCGCGGGGCTTTTCTGGTCGCTTTTCGACCGGGTGGAACCCGATCCCGCAATCGAAGTCATGGAGGAATGTCTTGAGACGGCCCGACGGGAAACGGCCGATTGCATGATCGGGCTCGGGGGGGGGAGTTCCCTGGATATTGCCAAGGTGGTTTCAGTCCGCCTTACCAATCCTGGCACGGTTGATGAGTTCTTCGGAATCGATCTGATCCCCAATCCGGGGGTTCCGCTGATCCTTGTCCCCACCACGGCCGGGACGGGGAGCGAAGTGACCCCGGTTGCAATCTTGTCCGATACCCGGGAGAAATTGAAAAAAGGGATCGTCAGCCCCCATCTGCTTCCAAAATCAGCCCTGCTGGATCCGGAGCTGACCATCGGTCTTCCTCCGGCCGTTACGGCCTTTACCGGCATGGACGCCATGATCCATGCGATCGAAGCCTATACCTCGGTCAATGCCAACGGACTGACCGATCATCTGGCCTTCCGGGCCATGGAATTGACCGCCGGCAATATACGGACCGCCTATGCCCGCGGAGAGGATCTCCATGCCCGCTCCAAGATGCTGGAGGGGAGCCTGCTGGCCGGAATGGCCTTTGCCAACGCCGGAGTGACGGCGGTCCATGCCTTCGCCTACCCGCTGGGGGGTGAATTTCACCATATTCCCCACGGCCTGGCCAACGCGGTGATGCTGCCCCATGTTCTGCGCTTCAATATGCTGGGGAATCTTCCGAAATTTGCCGATGTCGCATCCGCGCTGGGCGTGGCCGCCGGGGAGTTGACCGACCGGCAGGCCGCGGAGGAGGGACTGAAGGTAATCGATGAACTGATGGCCGACCTGGAGATCCCGCTGCGTCTTCGGGATTTGCAGGTCCCGGAACAGGCGATTCCGGGGATGGCCCAAGGGGTGATGAAGGTGACCCGTTTGCTGGCGAACAATCCCAGGAGAATCACGCTCCAAGACGCCGAGCGCATCTATCGAAACGCCTGGTAAGCGGAGTTGGCCCCGAAATATAATCTCCCGATCCAGAGCTGGATGCCGGTAAGCAATGAGATTTCAAATCATTGACGGCATAGCTTTGGATAAGGTGGATATGTGTGTTCATCATCCTGAAATCGTTGGTCTTATCGGTCCGAATGGGGCCGGTAAGACCACCTTGTTCAATGTCATTGCTGGATCTTTCCCTCCGGATAATGGAAGGATAATTCTGAGAGTCTTTCCGTGTTATTTCTGGGATCTGGATGGAAAGATCTGGTTTGTTTTGTTCTTTTGATCCTGGTGTTGATGTTCAGACCTGCAGGCCTATTCGGAGGAAAAGAATGGTGAGAGAACCCTTTTCCCCTGACCAACGACCTGGTTTATCGTTTCGCCGCCCACCACCGGGCCAATTACGGCGGGGGGAAGGCCGGGGAGGGCGACCCGCTATTTGTCCTTGAAAAACTTTTCGATAAAGCCCTGGTTCTTTTTGGGGACAAACACGGATCCGTCGTAGTCCACGATCAGCTTCCCGTCGAGATGGTCCATCTCGTGCTGGACGATGCGGGCGGGAAAATCGAGATAGCGCCTGCTGACCTTCCGGCCCTCCGCATCCAGGGCGCGGATCTTGATCTCCGGGAAACGGCTGATCTCCACGCGGATCTCCGGGCAGGAGAGGCAACCCTCGTCCAGCACGACCGGTTCCCCTCGAGATTGGGTAATCCTGGGATTGACAAGGATTTCGTAATCCTCTTTCCGGTTCGCAGGCTCCTCGTCGTTAACGTTCCGTGTCCGGAAGGCGATGATCCTCCGGCTGATGCCGATCTGCGGGGCGGCGAGCCCCGCGGCGTCTTCCCGTTCCAGAAAGGCGCCCCGGAGCGCGCGGATCGCCTTGACCGTTTCCGCGTCGAAAGGGGCCGGCGCCTCCTTGCACGGGGTCCGCAGGATGCGGGTCTCTTCTTCGTTGAGCGTCTCCTCGTTCCAGAGGGTCAATACTTTGTGGCGGGGCATCCCTTCCTTCCTTCCAGTGAAAAATAAAACGGTCTTGACCGATGGTATCCATGACGGTTTCGGCGTTATCGTATAACATCACCGGATCGGTATTTCAAGGTATTCTCCAATTCGGTTCTTGCAGAATCCGGGAATGTCTGTTAATTTTCGGCCGACTTCAGACTTCGGGGTGAACAACGTGATCCATTCCATCATTGCGGCAAAGGCGCGGCGGGAATTCTCCCGGGCCATGCGTTTCGAAGGCGGGGGTGTTCCCCATCTCTCTCCCCCCGCTGACGTGCGACCCCGTCTCCTCTACCTCCACATCCCGTTCTGCGAGAGACTCTGTCCCTACTGCTCCTTCAACCGCTTCGTCTTTGAGGAAAATCTCTGCCGCGACTATTTCCGGGCGCTGCGGAAGGAGCTGCTGCTCTACCGCGACCTCGGCTATGATTTCGGAGGGATCTACGTGGGCGGCGGGACGCCGACGGTCCTGATCGACGAACTCACGGAGACGATTGCGCTGGCGCGGGCCTCCTTCCACATCCGGGAGTTGTCGGTCGAAACGAACCCGAACCACCTGACGGAGGATCGCCTGACGGCCCTCCGGCAGGCGGGCGTCAACCGGCTCTCCGTCGGCGTCCAGAGCTTCGACGACGGCCTGCTCCGGAAGATGGACCGGTATGACAAGTATGGAAGCGGGGTGGAGGTCGCGGAGAGAATTCGAAACACCCTCGGACGGTTCGGGACGCTGAATGCCGACATGATCTTCAATTTTCCGACGCAGACCGCGGCGATGCTCGACCACGATCTGGACACGCTGCTTAAAGTCGGGGTGGATCAGGTGACCTGGTACCCGCTGATGGTCTCCGATTCGACGCGGAAGAAGGTGATGGAGACCCTCGGACGCGTGGACGACCGTCAGGAGGAGCGTTTCTATCACCAGATCGTCGGGCGCCTCGTCCCCGCGTACCGTTTCTCGTCGGCCTGGTGCTTCTCGCGGGGGAAGGCGATGATCGACGAATACATCGTCGATTACGACGAATATGCAGGTCTCGGCAGCGGGTCGATCGGCTACCTGAATGGCGTCTGCTACGCGAACACGTTTGACGTCCGGACCTACATCGACCAGATCGACCGTGGGAAACTGCCGCTTGCGGCCTCCCGCATCTTTTCCGTCCGGGACCGGATCCGCTACGATTTTATGATGAAACTCTTCGGAACCCGTCTGAATGTGACGGATCTACGGAAGAAGTACGGGGGCGACTTCCTCCGCCTGCTGCCGGACCTCCTCGCCTTTTCGCTGATCGGGGCGCTGGCGTGGCAACCGCCGGAGATCGTCCTGACGAAGCGGGGCCGGTATGCCTGGGTCATCCTGATGCGGGAGTTCTTCACCGCGGTCAACAACTTCCGCGACTACTGCCGGGGGCGGCTGGTGTCGTAAACCTGTTCTGCAACGCTCTTGCGGGTCGGAGACTCCGA
>CAYSSF010000125.1:0-11541 GCA_964433455.1 uncultured Syntrophaceae bacterium | reverse complement strand
TCAGCCGCCAAACCTGGATCAATTACATGCAAATCCTTAACCGGACATCGCTGAATACGCGATTAAAAATTGTACAGGTTAGCACGAGTGATATCGGTGGCGGTGCTGAGGGTTCTGCATGGAATTTATTCAAAGCCTACCGTGAGCGTGGTTTTCAATCTTGGTTGGCCGTTGGTTCCAAGGCCAGCAACGACGACAATGTCTTTGTTATCCAGAATGAAAGAAGCCGGCCTGCATGGACCCGCCTTTGCCGCCAGTTTCAGGCACTGGGCTCTCATTCATCTATGGCACCACTAACACAAATAGTGGGAAAACTGGCATGGATGGGTGAGCCCAGACGTCTGATGGAGCGTTATCTAGGCATTGACGATTTTCATTATCCAGGTACTGTTCGGTTGCTGGGCTTACCTCCCAGCAATCCAACTATAGTGCATTGCCATAACCTGCACGGTAATTACTTTGACCTCAGAGCTTTGCCGTGGTTGAGCAGGCAAGCCCCGGTGATTGTCAATTTACGGGATACATGGCTTCTAAGCGGGCACTGTGCTTGTTCACTTGGATGTGATCGCTGGAAGACGGGATGCGGAAATTGTTCAAGCATGTCTATTTATCCCTCTATCACCCGAGATGCAACGGCCTACAATTGGCGGCGCAAGCGTGACATTTATGCCCGCAGTCGTCTATATATTACAGCGACATCACATTGGCTAATGGACGAGGTACATGCATCTATGCTGAAGGGAATCAAGTATCGAGTAATCCCTAATGCGATTGATTTGAATGTTTTTTGTCCTGGTGATCGTACGGAAGCGCGAAATGAACTCAAATTGCCTTTGAATGCCAGAATCGTTCTACTAATCGCGCACAGTATGTTCAAGGACTTGGAAACAATGGAAGCCGCATTAGCTTTGATCAGTAAACAAGAAAAAGCTGAGGATCTGATCTTCCTATGTCTTGGAAGAAATGGCGAGGCCCGCTCTTTAGGCCAGGGGCAGATTCGCTATTTGGGAATTGAACGCGACCCACACCGTATGGCGCTATTCTATCAGGCTTCTGATCTATATATTCATGCGGCCAAAGCGGAGGCCTTTGGCAAAGCCATCATCGAAGCAATGGCTTGTGGCGCTTCGGTTGTAGCCACTGCAGTTGGAGGAATTCCTGAACTAATTGATGACGGCAAAACAGGTTTTTTAGTAGATCATTCTGATGCAAGACATATGGGCGAACTCGTGCAAAGATTACTGGGAGATGATGAGTTACGAGTACGGACATCACAGGTAGCAATGTCATATGCAAGGGAACGATTTGATCTATCCCGTCAAGTTGATGCATTTTTAGATTGGTACGCCGAGGTTCTGGAAGACTGGCAACGGTGGAAATCGAATGCGTAACCCCTTATTAAATGATCTCCCTAACCCTATAAAGGGAAAGATCGGTTGGCCATGGACAGCGGAACGCACCCAGGTACCTGCAACGATGGACGACGATTGTCCATGGCCTCGGCTGAGTATTGTTACTCCATCATACAACCAGGGGGCCTTCCTCGAAGAAACGATCCGCTCAGTCTTGCTGCAAGCATATCCCAATCTTGAGTATATCATCATGGATGGCGGCAGTAAGGACGACAGTTTGGCGATTATCCGAAAGTACAAACCTTGGCTAAGCTACCTACATATTGGCCCGGATGGCGGCCAGTCCGCGGCAATTGCCGAGGGTTTTCGCCATGCGTCAGGAGATATTCTGGCTTGGATCAACTCGGACGACCGCTTCATGCCTGGTACCTTAATGCGAGTTGCCCGTTTTTTTTCGAAGCATCCAAGGGTTATGTTTGGTAATGGAGATGTAAACTGCATTAATATTAATGGAGATTACATGCTACGTTACTTCTCTGTCAGTCCCAATAAATTTTTGACTGCAAATCTTGGAATTCATGGTTGGCCTCAACAGGGTTGCTTCTGGCGTCGTTCTGCTTACGAAAGTGTGGGAGGGATGGATGGCTCGTTGCGTTTTTGCATGGATCGTGACCTATTTATTCGCCTGACAGCCTTTGGGGGTAGTTGTAGGATTCCCGGCCCCTCACTTGGCGACTTTCGGACCCACGAAGAGGCAAAGAGTTCTACTCTGCTGGATATTGGTGAGTGTGAAAGTATGGCGTTGATTGCCAAGTACGGAAATCGTGCTTTGGGCAGACATAGGTGGTTGCTTCATTTCCTCTGGCAGTTATGGTGTTTACCAACTTTTATGCGTTCTAGAACAATCCGGTGGTTCAACTGGGAGTGGTAATCGTAAACGAAATATGAAGTTAGCCTTTTTTGATAATTCACGATGAGCATGGTTGGGAAAGACTTACCGGTGGTTCTATTCGCCTATTCTCGTCCTAGTCATTTACGGAAGACTTTGGATTGTCTGCGGGAGAACAAAGTTCCTCTGATTTACGCATTTAGCGATGGTCCATCCACACAGGACAAAGTAGTCGCTGTCGAGAACGTGCGGAAAACACTGCGGGCTGTAGGATGGTGCGAAGTTATCCTCTGTGAGAGAGAAACCAATCTTGGGTTGGGTCATTCCATCCTTACTGGCGTTACAGAAGTATTGGCCAAGCATGAAGCGGCAATTATTTTTGAAGATGATCTTATCTGCGTGCCGGGAACATATGAATATCTTTGTGCCGCATTGAGTCAATACCGAAACGATCACCGTGTGATGAGCGTAACCGGATGGACTCATCCTTTGATTACTCCTACGACTGTGTATGATCTGCCGTACTTCGATGGCCGCGCTGAATGTTTGGTTTGGGGTACTTGGGCTAGAGCTTGGCGTGGAATGGAAATAAACGCCAGGACGTTAATGGAACAATGTAAGGCCCAACATATCGATATTTATAGATACGGCGCAGATCTGGTCAATATGGCCAAAGCGGAACTTCATCAGAATATCTGGGCCGTACGGTTACTATACTTGCATATTCTCAAAAAGGGGTTGTGCCTACGCCCACCATGGAGTATGGTGGAACACATTGGCTTTGATGTCAACGCGACAAATGCAAGTACCGAGTCATGGATAAAGAACCCGCCACTTAAACCTTCTCCATCAATCCCGGTCACATGGCCAGAGCCGGTGGAGAATCCAGAGTGTGCACGGTTGCATCAAAAGATGTGTGGCGGACGACCAACTATTTCCGGACGTCTGTATCGGTTGGCCCATGGCGTGGCCTCTAGAGTCCTACGCTCGGTTTACTTGAGGTGAAAAGGGAATGGGATGACCGTCAACGACATGATTAAACTGGTAACCCCACCAATACTTATTGATCTGATAAAGCAACTGATCGGTAATTGGCGAACTGCTACATCCGGCCTGTCGGGCGACTACCGTAATTGGGATGAAGCCATAGCCGCTAGTACAGGATATGATAGCGGAATTATACTGGAAAAGACAAAGGAGGCACTGTCGAAGGTCAAAAGAGGCGAAGCAGTATACGAAAGGGATTCGGTCTTGTTTGACGAGATCCAATATGCGTGGCCATTGTTGGCTGGTTTAATGTGGGTCGCCGCCCGCAACGGAGGAAGACTCAACGTAATGGACTTTGGTGGTTCCTTGGGCAGTACCTATTTCCAGAATGTTATTTTCCTGTCGTTGTTGCCTGAGACACGCTGGAATATCATAGAGCAGTCCAAACATGTTGGGATTGGTAAGTCATATTTCGAGGATGATTATCTGCATTTCTATGCGGATATCGAAGAGTGCCTAGCCGAAACGAAACCCAATGTCGTGCTCCTCAGCAGCGTTCTGCAATACCTTGAGCACCCCTTCGGGGTTTTCGATAAGATACTTAGTCTTTCCTGTGATAACATAATTATCGACCGTACTCCTTTCTGGGATGGTTCGACGGACCGCCTGTGCGTGCAGTCCGTCCCTTGCAGTATCTACCCAGCCAGTTATCCGAGCTGGATTTTTTCTCGACCAAGGTTTCATTCCCACATGCATAAAGATTGGAAGGTCATGGTAACATTTGACAATCCAGACTGGCTGACGGGACCGGTTGAGTTTCTCTATCAAGGAATGATCATTGCCCGAAGCAAACTCCTATCTTAATCTTGGTTGTGGAAATCGATATCATCCGGCCTGGATCAATATCGATATCGCCCCGCAAGGCCCGGAAGTAATCCAAAATGACCTCTGCCGCGGTATACCACTTTCCGACGCAAGTTGTGATGTCGTTTACCATGCAGCGGTGCTTGAACATCTGCGACGTCCAGATGCGGAGGCGTTCTTGGCTGACTGTTATAGGGTGTTGAAACCTGGTGGAATCATTCGCATCGGTGTGCCCGATCTAGAAAAGATCTGCCAACTCTATTTATCTCGGCTGGATGCGGCGTTGGATGGAGAGGAAGCAACATCTCACGACTACGACTGGATCATGCTCGAATTATTCGACCAAGTCGTACGAGAAAAGAGTGGCGGAGGGATGCTGGACTACCTTCGGCAGAATCCGCTACCTAACGAAACATTCGTCTATGAACGGATTGGTGAAGAGGGGCGGGAATTGGTGAGAGCGTTGCGTTTGCAGTATGGCCAGGGTAGGAACACACTCGGAGTCTTTCTTAGCAGGTTAGGAAAGGGATTACGGACTCTTCCATGCTTTCTTCAAGAGCTACGGAGGACACTGCGCTATTCGAAACGTGCGGTAAAAAGTCTCATACTGCGAGGATTATTGGGAGCCGCAGACAGGCGAGCACTTGAGATTGGTCGTTTCCGTCTCGCTGGTGAGGTGCATCAGTGGATGTACGATCGTTACTCGCTTGCCCGTTTATTGAGTTTAACCGGCTTCAATGAGCCGCGATTACAGGATGCAAGTACCAGCCTAATTCCTAACTGGGCAGATTTTCACCTGGATACATTACCTGATGGGCAGGTCATAAAGCCGGATTTAATTTTTATGGAAGCAATCAAGCCGGGAGAGCCCCTCCATGGTTGAATATCTTGGCTTCACTACAAAAAAAGTCATTATCACCGGCGGACTGGGATTTATTGGCTCGAATCTGGCGCGGCGGCTGTTGGACTTAGGCGCGTATGTCACCCTGGTGGATAGCCTGATCCCGGAATTTGGTGGCAACCTCTTTAACATCGCCGACATTGAGGACAGGATTCGGGTTAATATCTCGGATGTGCGTGACATCCAAAGCATGCGCTACCTGGTGCAGGGGCAGGACTACCTCTTTAACTTGGCGGGGCAGACCAGCCATATGGATTCCATGCAGGATCCGTACACCGACATGGAGATCAACTGTCGCGCCCAACTCTCGATCTTGGAAAGTTGTCGTCATTACAATCCCAACATTAAGATCGTTTTTGCTAGCACTCGTCAGATCTATGGCAAGCCGGACTATCTACCTGTGGATGAGAAGCATCTTTTACGTCCTGCGGACGTTAATGGGATCAACAAGATGGCGGGTGAGTGGTATCATATTCTCTATAATAATGTGTATGGGATTCGGGCCTGCGCGCTTCGGTTGACCAACACCTACGGCCCGCGTATGCGGATAAAGGATGCACGCCAGACTTTTTTGGGTATCTGGGTCAAGCTGCTGCTGGAGGGTAAGCCCTTTGATGTTTGGGGTGGCCAGCAGTTGCGGGATTTCACCTACTTGGACGATGTTGTGGAAGCCTTACTACTGGCAGCAATCAAAGAGGAAGCGACTGGTCAGGTCTACAACCTGGGTGGCTGCGAGGTGATCACTCTACAAGAATTAGCCGAACTTTTGGTAAATGTGAATGGCAGCGGCACCTTTCAGGTGCGTGTGTTTCCAGACGATCGCAAACGGATCGACATCGGAGATTATTACGCAGATGACAGACGCATTCGTTCAGAATTGGGCTGGGCGCCCCAAGTAAACTTGGAAGAGGGACTGACTCGCTCATTAGATTATTACCGTCGCCATTTGGAGAACTACCTATGAGCGCGGACCGACCCACAGAAGTGCCGCAGACCGACCCCAGGGCAGGCTACCTCGCCCATAAGGATGAAATTGATGCCGCAATTCAGAGAGTTCTGCACAGTGGGTGGTACATCTTGGGGGGAGAGGTGGAAGCTTTCGAACAGGAGTTTGCCACCTACATTGGGGTCCGCCATGCCGTAGGTTTGGCAAGCGGTACGGATGCCTTGGAACTGTCTTTACGGGCTTGCGATGTTGGGCCGGGTGACTCCGTATTTACCGTTTCGCATACGGCCGTAGCAACTGTGGCAGCGATTGAGCTAACGGGAGCAACCCCCGTGCTAGTGGACATTGATCCGGTTACCTATACAATGGATACCAACTGCCTGGCAGATGCATTGGCACGCCTAACGGGCGGCAAGCCGAAAGCTGTTATTCCTGTCCATCTCTATGGACATTCAGCCGACATGTCCACGATTCTGAAACTTGCGAAACGCCATGGCTTATACGTGGTTGAAGATTGTGCACAGTCGCATGGGGCAACCTTTAATGGCCGCATGACTGGTGCGTGGGGCGATATTAGTGCCTTCAGTTTCTATCCGACGAAGAACTTGGCGGCTTTGGGAGACGGAGGTATGATTGTTACCGATAATCCGACACTTGCTGAGCGCGTGCGACTCCTGCAGCAATATGGCTGGCGGGAACGCTACATCAGCGAGATCCCCGGCCGCAATTCGCGATTGGATGAACTACAGGCGGCAATTTTGCGTGTGAAACTGCGATATCTGAACGGAGAAAATATACAACGGCAAAGCTTGGCTCAGACATATGACGCACTTTTTGCAGACGCAGGAATGACGTTGCCGTGCGTTCGTTCAGGGGCATCACACGTTTACCACCAATACGTGGTTAGCCTGCCCCAAAGGGATGCACTCAAGACCTACCTGCGGCAGAATGGGATTGGCACGCTCATCCACTATCCCGCGCCCATACATTTGCAGCCGGCATATCAAGGCCGTCTGCCTCTGGTGGCACCGCTGCCGTGGACAGAAAGGGTTTCCCGGCAGATTCTCAGCCTGCCCATGTACCCGCAACTGAGCGATGATCAGGTCCGGCGTGTCGGAGAAAGTATCGTCCGTTTTTACTGCGATGGGATGGGAAAAACCTAATATATATTGAAAACGCGCAGCAGTATTAATTCGGGCGTGCCGCCCCACGAGGGGTAAAAATTACCTAGATCGGTGTTTAAGTGTAAGAGTCGAAGACCGCCCCGAAGCAAAAAAGATATTTCTCCCCGAACAGAAATATTGGAGGTATAGCTAATGCTTTCTGATGTCGATAAGGTAAAGGACCACTGGTCAACTGTAGACTGTTCGGCCTCGGAGAAGAATTTCTATTGCTTTCCGGTGATACGAACAAGGTCTTGCCAACTCATCTTCAACGAGAGTGATGCGACCAGAAGGGACTGGTGCGAATACTGGACTGCCGAGAAATACCTGAAAAGCAACATGCCTTTTGATAAATGTCTCAGCATCTGTTGCGGCTTCGGCGAGGTCGAAAGAACCCTTGCAAAACTCCATGTGGCAAGAACGATTGTCGGGACTGACATAGCTCCTGGGGCTATTGAAGAAGCAAGGAGGAGAGCAAAGGCCGAGGGTCTGGAAAATATTAAATATTATGTTTCTGACTTGAACAACGAGCGACTGGCACCCAACGAATATGATCTGATCTATGCGAACGGGGCTTTACATCACATCGCAAATTTGGAAAGAGTTGTCCCGGAGCTTCATTCTGCTTTGCACGCCGGGGGCTATCTCGTATCCAATGAGTACGTCGGCCCGAAGTATCAACAGATAGGAGTGCGACAACAGGAGATTGTGAATGCTGCAAAGCACTTGTTGCCACCGGAACTTCGCGGAAAGGCTTTTATTAGGAAACCCTATGGGAATTCACTCGTGGCAAGGGCTATTAGGTACGGTAGACGGAACTGCACCGGAACTAGCCAAATATATGAAATCTTGTACGAGAAGCCACCGCTGGCGCATTTTTTGTCCACTGACCCATCAGAGTGTGTGAGCTCTGATCGCATCATCCCAACACTGAAACACTATTTTGACGAGGTCGAAGTCAAGTACTTTAACGGTTCCATTCTCCAATACGCCCTTGATAACCGATTCTACGACAACTTCACGCCTTCAAATGCGAAACACCGCGGAGCTTTGCAAATGCTGTTTGAACTGGAGGACGCCTTTGCCGCTACGGGCGAACTAAACCAGGATAACGCTCACATAATCTGTCGAAAACGGATAGCCAGAGTGTGAGCCATGACCAGAGAAAGTCGTATTAGGCACTTATTGATGGTCAAGCATTCTCGCTGTTCAAAAGAGACGTTTAAATCGATGTCTATTATGCTATCCCATTACTGGGTATATTTATTCGTTGTTTTTCTGGCTTTACTACGGAACGACCTGAAACCGTTTTGACCCCAAGACAATAGAAACATGATTTATTATTTTTGCACATACCTTGACGAAAATTACCTGCCACGCGGTTTGGCGATGTATCGCTCACTTCAGGAGCACTGTCCCGATTTCAAGCTCTGGGTGCTCTGCATGGACCATGCGTCTGGCGAGATACTGAAGAAACTCGACCTTCCCGGAGTGTATCCAATTTCCCTGGACGAGTTCGAGCGGAATGACCCGCTGCTGCTAAGCGCCAAACAGAATCGCTCCAAGATAGAATATTATTTTACGTGTACGCCTTCCCTACCATTATATATTCTCAACAACTGGCACGAAATCGATCTGATCACGTACTTGGATGCCGACCTTTTCTTTTTTGCCAGCCCGACATCGTTATTTAAGGAACAGGGAAATGGTTCCATTGCCATTATCGGCCATCGGTTCCCACCGGGCATACAGTATAGAGAGAGGTATGGAATCTACAATGTAGGTTGGCTTTCATTCCGACGTGATGAAAACGCACTTGCTTGCCTGAATTGGTGGCGAGAGCGGTGTATTGAATGGTGTCATGACCGGGAAGAGGATGGGCGGTTTGCGGATCAGAAATATCTAGACGATTGGCCAAGTCGCTTTCAGGGAGTAGTTGTCTTAGCGAACAAAGGTGCTAACTTGGCGCCCTGGAACCTTGCAAACTATAAGATTCATGCGGATAGAAATAGCGTTTGTTGCGACGGTCAGCCCTTATTGTTCTATCATTTTCATGGATTCAAGCGTGTTAAGGGCTGGATATACAACCTTAATATAAACCAATATAAGACTACACCCTCACATACCGTATTACGGCATATTTACCAGCCGTACATTAATACTCTATCAGAGATATCTCAGAAGGTTGAGCCGTTGGCTTCCTTTGCCGGGAACTCGACAAGCCAGAAAGACCAGCGTACAAAATCATCTTTGCATTGGCCGGATTCGTCGATGCCACTACTACCGCTAGTAAGGAAGATAGAAGAGATGTTGAGAGTGTGTGCTTTTGTGTTGGTCCGACGCTACGTCTTTGTCGTGAATGGCCGCATCATATAAGCGGACATAGTGGGTGTCTTTTATAAAGACTGGGGCTCTTTAAGGTAAGGGAATGGATACGCTTACGCCGATCGAAATCTCTTCACAGATCAGTTTATTTGTTTTTCTGGTATTTGGCTACTTTGCGTTTCGCGGACGAGTTGAATTATTTATGGGCATGAATCTCGTCCTTGATCAGTGGACGCGCGGTTTGTTCTTCTTTGGCGTCCTCCCGTACGTATATATAATGGGTCCATTCATGTTATTAGCTGGAGGCATTGCCTATTTGCAGAGGGGCGGGATCAACTTCACCGGTCTGCGCCATCGCTGGATCATTCTATCGGTTCTCCTCTGGTGGGCATGGCAATTGTTTCTTTTTATTGTGTTTCGGAATTTCAGTTACGACTTTATGTTTTTCGTAAGCAATATCTTGATAGCTGTACCTTTGGTATTGATATTTTCTATAGATCTGAAATGTGTTCGGGCATTTGCAGTCGCGTACCTGGCTACTACTGTTTTGGGAGGTTTTCTGCTTGTGAATGACGTGCTTGATGGACGCCCTTTGTGGTATCTTTTGCTTAATGCATCGTCGTTTAGGAACATTACTTATAACAATCATTTTCTTGCTACTCCTTTTGTGATCAGCATGGTGCTCGCTTGGATGCTCGCTGAAGAGGCTCAGATTATGTGGAAGCGAGTGGTTTTTTCTTGTTCTGTTATCTTTTGTGTTATCTTGGTCACCTTTATAGCCTCTAGGCAGAACATTGTGGGCGCTGCCTTTGCGCTAGTCATCATAGCGCTAAAGTCCTTATGGGGAAAAAATAATATCAAAAAACGCTTAGTAGCATTTCTTTCTGTCATTATTTTGTTTATAATCACCTGGCAGATTTACGAAGCTATACCAAGTAGCATCTTAAGAGCGGGTGCAGGGGAGGCCACTTTGGTTGACGCCGCTTCTAAATTGGGGAATCGACCTGTTATATGGGAAAACGATTGGGAGGTATTCCTGGCTTCTCCGATATGGGGAACGGGTTTTCAGCATCATCCCCACAATCTATTCTTGGGTGCGTTGACTGATCAAGGCCTTGTCGGCCTTTTTTTCCTCGGTGTCTGGCTTGTTTTTACTATGCTCATTGCCCTGGACATGTTCCGCAGGCCGTGCAGCGAGCAATTTGCGCGGTGGCAGCAAGGCATGTTGTTGATTGCATTGGTCGCCATAGTAACTGGACAGGCAAGTGGTAACACCAATAGTCTATGGCATCTTTTCTGGGCTGTAGTGATTTCATGGAGCTTACAACGTCATTTTAATGAGATTAGAGTTTTCTGCCGGGAACCGGAACTTCTCAAACTAAGGGTAGAGGTTGGCCAGCACTGAATATAGAACTGCCGATAGTAACGATTATTACCCCGTCTTACAACCAAGCACAGTATTTGGAGAGTACCATCAGGTCTGTGATTGGGCAGGATTATCCTGCTATTGAATATATTGTAATCGATGGTGGTTCAAAAGACGGAAGTGTCGATATTATCCGTAGATATGAGTCGCATCTGGCTTACTGGATTAGTGAACCTGATTCAGGCCAGTCCGAAGCAATCAACAAAGGTATGGCCAGAGCTTCTGGGCAGTATGTGGCATGGCTTAACTCTGACGATATATACCTGCCAGGTGCTGTTTCCAGCGCCGTTGCGGCTTTAACAGAAAAATCTGATGCAGGTATGGTCTATGCCAATGGAGTTGGCATAGATAGTGGGGGGGGACAAACAGACTGGCCTGTCTATGATCAATACTCTCTGATTGACCTGTTGGCCATGCGGATAATCCATCAACCTACCGTATTTATGCGAAGGAAGGTGGTACAGATGGTCAAAGGGCTTGATCCTTCATACCATCTGCTCATGGATCATCACCTTTGGGTTCGAATTGCTCGCGAGGCTCCTATTTACTTTGTAGATCAGTACTGGGCAGCGGCTCGTCGTCATGCTCTAGCTAAGAATAGCATGCACCGACCAGAATTTGCAGTAGAAGCAAGACGGATTTTATCTGAAATGTCCAAGTATGAAGATGTGGCAACGTTAATTGCACA
>CAYSSF010000124.1:10557-11590 GCA_964433455.1 uncultured Syntrophaceae bacterium | reverse complement strand
CCGAGGCCGGCGAGCCCGATCGTGTTGGGGGTTCCCGACTCGTATTTGTCGGGCATGAAATCCGGTTGCATTTCAAATTCCGAGCGGCTCCCCGTGCCGCCCATCATCAAAGGCCGGAGATGCCTTTCGATCCCCTCCCGGATATAAAGCCCCCCTGTCCCCTGAGGCCCGAAGAGGGACTTGTGGCCTGAGAAGGCCATTAGGTCGATCGCCATTTCATCCACATGGATGGGCAATGCCCCGGCCGTCTGTGCGGCGTCCACACAGAACGGAAACCCATGCTCCCGGGCGATTTGTCCCAACTCGGCAATGGGCTGGATGGTTCCCGTCACATTCGAGGCGTGGGCAACGACCAGCAGGCAGGTCTCCGGGCGGATTGCGGCGCGGACATCCTCGGGGTTCAGCCTGCCGTCGCCTGTGCAGGAAGCAACCGATATTTGCACCCCCTGCGTCTCTAAAAAGCGCAATGGCCGCATGACGGAATTGTGTTCCATGCCGGAGGTGATGACATGATCGCCCGGATGGAGGAGACCCAGCAGGGCGATATTCAGCGCCTCCGTGGCATTTTTGGTGAAGGCAATCCGGAGGGAATCCTCGATTCCGAAAAGTTCCGCCAGGGCCTCCCGGGTTTCCAGGATGATCCTTCCCGCATCGAGGGAGCGCCGGTGGCCGGAGCGGCCGGGACTGCCGCCGATCATCCCGTTGTAATGGGCCATCGCCTCGATCATCCCCGCAGGCTTGGGCCAGGAAGTCGCGGCGTGATCGAAATAGATGAGCCGGTTTTCCCCCGGATCGGGTTGCATCATTTTCCTCCGGTCTATAGAAGAACCATTCGTTCCCAGGTCACCACGCCCTGCAGCGCCTCTGCCACAAGCTCCTGCTGCTCCACCGCAACACGGAGGCAGACCCCGCAGTCAGAGCCGATATGGCGAGGAACGGGAATCAACTTATGGGCGATTCCCGCGACCTTGAGGAGCTTTTCCGCCTTCAGGGTATGGCTGACCGAGGGAAACAGAAATACGGCGTACGGCGG
>CAYSSF010000124.1:0-10547 GCA_964433455.1 uncultured Syntrophaceae bacterium | reverse complement strand
GGCGCTTCCATTACGGACGCACCAGCCGGGCGGCGCCCGCCATTGTTTCGAGGATGTCGTACATATTGGAAATCCGTCCCGCTGCGATCCGATCGCCAAGCCCGAAATAGTTCACGCAGGTTCCGCAGACCAGGATGTCCACGCCAGCCTGCGCCAATTGCTGCAAGTCGTCGAGGACCATCGAATCCTTCACGGCGAGCTTGACCCCGGCGTTGTAACAGATGATCGTCGCCGGCAACGGTTTGAGTTGTGAAAGGGTGTGGATGAAGGCCCGGATCAGGACGTCTCCCAGGACGTCGTCCCCGCGCCCCATGCGGTTATCCGAGAGAACCACCACGAGGGAGCCCGCTTCTCCTGCAGGCGCGACGCCGCAGGAGAGTTCCGGTTCGACGGCGCCGGTATCGGCGGCGGGCCGGTTTGCGGCTTCCGTCCGTACCAGCGCGATCTCCCAAATCCCTGACACCTTTTCCGTCACTGAAAAGTCGCAGGCCGCTTTGGCGGCCAGACGGCGGATGTTCTCCACGGCGGTGTCATTGTCCACGATCACGGTCACCTCTTCGTTCTCCGCGATTGCCTTTTTCGCCAACAGTACAGGCTGCGGACAGGCAAGCCCTCGGGCGTCAACGGTTGTCTTCATCTCTTCCAACCTCCTGTTTATGGTTTATCTTTCCCCACTTAGGGGTGGGGTCATCTCCCTCCGTCAGTGCCCCTGAGCAGGAAGAGCCGGCGCCGGCCGTGCAGCCGAAGCAATGAATGTCCGTGACGATTTTCCGGTTTTTCAGAACCGCCGGGGTGAAGGCATCGATACGGTCGGGGGTTCCGTGATTGACGCTCATCCCCAAAGTTAGATTGAAGTCGCAATCGAACAGGGTTCCGTCCCAGTCGATGCAAATCTGGTGACGGCACATCAGGCCGGGAAGGGTCGCCGGGTTGTACGCGCCGGCAAGCAGTTGCAGATATCCCTCCAGTTCCCCCGTTTGCTCCAGCCGCTGCCGGAACCGTCCCAACGGCATATTCGTAAGGACGATCAATCGGGAGAATCGGATGCCGAAACGCCTTTGCAGTTCAGCCCGGTAATCGGCATCGAGCCGTTTTTGCGGTGGGGGTAGAAAAGGGCCGCCCGGGTTGAAGACCAGGGACAGATCGAGGCCCGGATCGACGCCGTAACCCGCCCCATTCAGGGCGCGGATCGCGTCGATAGAACGGGCATGGACCCCGCGGCCGCGCTGGGAATCCACGTTCTCTTGCAGGTAGCAGGGCAGGGAGGCCACCAGATCGATCTGCCTTTCCCGGAAGAAACGGATCACCTCGTTGAGCCCCAGTTCCACAAGCACGGTTAGATTGGTCCGCACCTGGACCGGGCTGCCGGTGCGGCAGATCCGATCGACAAATTTCCGGAACAGCGGGTGGAGTTCCGGGGCGCCCCCTGTGATATCGACCCGACGGAACTTTTCCCGGCTCAGGATGTCGATGATGCTTTCCATGGTCGGCTCGGTCATCGCTTCCCGGCGCAGGGGGGAGCATTCCAGGTGGCAGTGGACGCAGGATAAATTGCAGCGCCTCCCCAGATTGATCTGGAGGGTATCCGTGTCGTCACAGGTCAGGCCCGCCGGCAGGGTTTCGCGGATCGCCCGCTCAAAATCATTCATTTTCGCTCCTCGGGACGTATATTTTCATGAATGGCCTCGGTATTGTTCTTCCCAAACCTGCGTAAGAAGGGTTGCAGAATGATGATTCTCGCCATGAATATGCCCGTTTGACGCCTCGCCGCCAGGGCGAGGGCAAAACGGTTGACCCATTGAGCAGGCGGGGAGGGAATCCTCCGGCGCGGTTTCACCCCCGGCAGCCATTCGAGCAGATGGACCGCCCTGGCCCCTTGTTTGAGGAAGCGGTTTTGACAGCCGGTACAGTAGGTAACGATCATTCTGCCTGCTGCTTCTCCCGTGATCGAATCCAGAAAACGGTCCGCCAGGTTGGTCTGCAAAGCGCCCAACCCGCCGCCGTTGCCGCAGCAAAGGGCGGCGGATGCATCGGAAACGGGGAGATCCGGAATGGGGTCCGTTTGAAGATCTCTCCCCGGAGATTCAACCGCCTCCCTGGCCTTGTGCCGGATTGCCTCCCAGCGTGAGGAGGGACAGGGGTGATGAAGGTAAATGGAATCCATGTTGTGTTTCTCGAAGATCTCCGCCGGCAACACCTCCAGGATAAACAAAACATGAATGTTTACGAGATGTTCCGACATTAGCTTATGGCAATTCAGGCAACCGGTGATCACCTGCCGGATGCCGTGATCCCGGAGGCATTTGCCGATTTCCCGCAAAGCGGCAAAGGCCGTTTCCGTATCGCCCAATCCATACACCGGATCAAAGCAGCAATCAAGCGCCAGCCCGACCCGCTTGTGCAACCGGCTGCTCAGGATGTTCCGGACCCGGCGGACCAGTCCCGGCCGGTTTGCGGCCAGATTGCATCCCGGCCAGAAGACCGTATCCGCATTTTGGTAATGGGAAAAAGGGAATTCATGCCCGGCTTTTGCGAACCTGCGGGCGCCGTCCAGCGCCTTGCGGACGGCGGGCGCGATCGCATCCTGCCGAACCATCCGCCGCTTCACCTCAAAAAAGGCGGCGGATGGCGACAGACCCTCGGGACAAACCCCGTCGCACCGGCGGCAGGAGGTGCAATGATAAGCAACCTCCGGACGATCCCGGAGAATCCGGTCGGGCGTCCCGTACTCCGCCAGAAAGGGGCAGACGTCCTTACAGACCTCGCAGCCGGGACAAAGATCCTTAAAATTATTCACAAATGATTACTTGACCTTGGCTACGGGATAGTCCGCCTCGTCCCAGGCCTTGATGCCGCCGGGATGACGGTAGATGTTCTTGTAGCCCAGACGGACGGCCCACAACGCCCCGTTGTGGCTCCGGGTGCATTTCACAAAACCGCAGTAGAAGACGATCAGGCGCTCCCTGTCCGGACCCAGAAGCTTCTCCAGGGCGGCCTTGGTTTTGTCGTCCAGTTGCGTCATTTCGGGAATCGGAAACTCCATCTGCACGGCCCCGGGGAGATGCTGCTTCTTGTAGCTGTCTTCATAGGGCATGGTGTCCACGATGAGCATCGGCTTTTTCTGATCCACCCGGCTTTTGAGTTCTTCCGTTGTGAGGATCTTGTAGCCTCCTCTTTCCACCTCCCGGGCAAAGGTCACGGCAATCTTCTCCGTTTCCAGTTCCTTGCTCCCCCAGGCCGCCATTGCGCCCCCGGCCATGCCGAAAACCAGCAGGCCCGCTATCAAAACCGTGATCAACCCTTTCTGCATTTTCATTCTCTCTTCTCCTTTCTCTCTTTAAAATGTGGCTTTCCTTTGAAACCACTCCATCATGATTAATGACCCTGTTATCGCCGTTATCGTTCCCACGCTAGTGTAGTGTTACAGTAACGGCTTTACAATGCTGTCATTTCGGGAGAACCGATAAATAATAATGAATATAAATAATTATAAATATATTCCCTCGGACAATATGACAACTTATTGCTGAAACACTACGCTAGCGCGTGAGAATGATGATCATAAATATTCGCTATCCCTTTTCCGTCCGGCTTCCGGCCAATTTCCGGACCCGCCGAGAGAGATAGAGGTACGGCGCCACCACCCCGATGAGGATCAGGTCCCGATAGAAGGCCTCACGCAGGCCGGCCTGTTTGTTCAGATCCTCGACCCCGAAGCAGCCGCAATCGACATCCAAATCCCCGAGAATGGCGTAACCGAGTACAAATACGAATAACACGAGGAGGCCGGTGATCAGATGGAGCCCCCAGTGCCGATCCAGGAGCAATGCGAGGCCGGCAACCGTTTCGATCAACGGCAGACCCACAGCCAGAAAAGGGAGAAACGCCTCCGGCGCCAGATCATAGGTCGAAATGGTTGCCGCAAACGCCCTGGGATCGAAGAGCTTGATGGCGCCGCCATAGATGAAGAGGACCGCCAGGAGGATACGGACAATCCGGTAGGGCCAGGGATAGACCAGCGCCTGATGGACAATATTCCTGATTTTTATGAAATAAATCGGTTTATTTGAATACGGGTCGACCAATGTCGCCTCCTGATTGCGCCATGCCGTGATCTCCACGGCATGACCCTCAGGGGCGAAGCGGTCAGGGGGGAGAGACGGCAGGACGGCGTTTTCCGGAGGACCTCCCGGGTCCTCTTTCAGCGCCTCATATTAACGGGGTAAAAAATAAGTAAATCACGGACATCGCTCCAAATATCAATGGGATGCCACCCAAGTTGCGGCTGCTTTATAGACAATCCACCGGAACTTGTCAATAAAAATGCGGCGCGATTCAAGAGGCTGGCTTACGTGGCCGTTCGTCATGTCGAAGATTTCGCTTCGCCTTCGCGCTTCCTGCGGAACCACTGGAGCAGAAAAACGACGATGAACAGGGCGGCGCCGATCAGGTCGGTCTGGATCCCCGGTTTGATCAACAGGAGGGCGGCGACGAGCAGCATGGCGGTTTCATACCACCTTGTATTGATCAGGAGGCACCTCTGGACAGCCGCGGCGAGGCAGTAAACCCCGAAGGTGGCCGTCACCAGGGCCGGGAGGATCTTCCAGAGGCTGCCGACGAAGAGCAACTCGGGTGCATAGACAAACATGAACGGGATGATGAAGCCGGCGATCCCGAGCTGGAAGGCCGCCCACCCCGTCTTCCAGGGGTCGGCATGGGCGATGCCCGCCCCCGCATAGGCGGCCAGGGCCACGGGGGGTGTGATGTCCGCGCGAGTTCCGAAATAGAGGATGAACAGGTGGGCGGCCATGGGCAGGACACCCATCTGGATGAGGGCGGGCGCCACCAGTGCGGTGATGATGACGTACTGGGCCGTCGTCGGCACGCCCATCCCCAGGAACAGGCAGGCGATCATGGTGAAAGGCAGTGCCAGGTAAAGTTGTCCCATGGAGGCGTCGACGATCATCGAGGAAAATTTGATTCCCAGGCCGGTCATTGTGATTGAGCCGATGATGATCCCCGCCGCGGCGCAGGCGGCGGCCACCTCGACCGCGCCGATCGCGCCTTCTTCCAGACCTTCCAGGATCAGCTTCCCGACTGCCTTCAGCGATTCTTTCCGGATGAGGCACATGAAGAAGGCTGTGGCGATCGTAGCTATGATTGCCCAGAAGACGGCCCGCTCAGGAGAGAAGTCCTGCGTCAGGAAGGTGATCAGCAGGAAGATGGAGAAAAGGTGGTGCCACCCTGCTGCAAAGGCGGCCCCGATCTTCGGCAGCTCATTCCGGGGAAGGCCGACGAGGCCCATGGATACGGCACGGAAATGAACCTGCATGAACGTTGAGAAGAAGGCGAGGGTCGCCGGGATGGCGGCGGCGATGCAGACCTTGTAGTAGGGAACGGAGAGGAACTCCGCCATGATGAAGGCTGCGGCTCCCATGATCGGCGGCATGATCTGCCCCATCGTAGAAGAAGCTGCCTCCACGCCGCCCGCGAAATGGGCCGGATAGCCGGTCCTTTTCATCAGGGGGATGGTAAAGGTGCCCGTCGTGACCGTGTTGGCGACCGAGCTCCCCGAAATCATTCCGAAGAAGGCGCTCGAGACGACGGCGGCCTTGGCGGGCCCTCCCATCGTCCAGCCGGTCAGGGCGAATGCGATGTCCGTGAAGAACTGTCCTGCGCCCGTCTTCCTGAGCAGGGCGCCGTAGAGGATGAACAGAAGGATGAAATTGGCCGACACCCCGATCGGGACACCAAAGATTCCGTCTGTGGAAAGAGACAGGTAGGTGCAGAGCCGCTCAATGCTGTACCCCTTGTGAGCCAGGAAATCCGGAAGATAGGGTCCGAAGAGGGCGTAGCCGATGAACACGACGGCGATTATGGGAACGGCAAGGCCTGCGGCGCGCCGAGCCGCTTCCAGCACGATCAGCACCAGGATGGTGCCCATCACGACGTCCATCGTCCCGAAGGTTCCCGCACGGTAGAGGATGGCGGTGGAATTGATAAAGATCCACAGGCAGATGGCCACTGAAACGATCAGCAACACCACATCCGGAAGGGACATGCGATTGAGCGGCGAGCGCTTCTTGGAAAACGGGTAGAGGGCGAACAGCAGGATGGACATGAGCAGCCAGTGCAAAGCCCGGTGATCCAGTGCGAAGAAGGGGTGAAAGTAGGCGTAAAGCAAGTGATAGACCGATGTCATCACGGCTACGATCGTAATGAGCAGAGAGGGAAGGTTCTTGTATTGGCGCTTCCGCTCGAACTCATCGAGGAGCTCCTTGGCGCGTTGCGCCGCCAGGGCCTCTTCCGCCTGAATCACCGCAGTTTCTCGGCTATCTGATTCTTTCCTTACCGGATCTTGATGTTCCCCGTCACGCGAATCCATATCGATTCCCTCCCCCTGGCGATAGACAACAGCGGCACTCTCTGGTCGTGGATGGTCAGGACGTGGTTGGCGACTTCTCCAACCCGGAGCAGGAAGCGGGGGAATGGCCGCCGCATGCGCACCCGTGTCCATTCCCCGGAGAAGTCCGTCTTTCCAACATCGGCGCGGGATTCCAGACCGGCTCCGTACCACCGGTAGCTTTCCTCGATGAGCACGATCTCCCCGTTGTCGTCGATCGTGAACAGATCCCGCACCGGCGTGTGGTCGGAGGAGTGGCGGTATTCAATCGTGAAAAAATCCCCTGGCTCCACAGGGGATTCCCAGAGCGCCTCTTCCCCTACCGTGCGGACGATCTGGAAGGTCAGGCGCCCATCGGCGCAGAATGCCGCCGGCGCCTGGCCTGCAAGGGACAAGGCAATCAGTAGAAAACAACTGATTCTGGTCACCGATCTATCCCTCCTTTGTGAAGGCCCCTGTGCAGGGCGGGATTTCCCGCAAGAAACGACTCGCTTCCATTGTGCCTTTTATTTCCGCCTGCAAGGGGGCGCTTGCAGGCGGTTCTGCCGGCCCATCGCAAAAAAGACAAAAGAGGGGCGGCCGGCGCCGGCCGGCCCCTGACTATTTTACTGCCCCGGATATCCGATTTTCAGGAACGGTTGCGGTTTTTTTATTTCAATGCCCCGACTTCCTTAAAGTACTTCGCCGCGCCCGGATGGAGCGGAAGCGGGCTGTTGACCGCGTTCTGCGGCGTAAGCTGGGCCGCGATCGGATGAACGTTTTTCAGCGCCCATTGTCCTTCATTCACGTTGGTGTAGATCGCCTTCACGATCTTGTAGGCAACGTCATCCTTCATCTTCTTGTTCGCGATCATCACGTTGGAATCGCCCAGGCATAGGACGTCGTAATCTACCTTCGCATAGGTCTTCCCGGGGATGACGATCTTGACATAGTAGGGATATTTCTTGAGGATCTGGTCCGCCAGCTTCTGCTCGATCGGAACCAGGACGATGTCCCGGGTGGCCGCCAGGTCCATCACCGCGGAACCCGGATAGGCGAAGTTGAAGAAGGTTGCGTCAATGACTCCGTCCTTGAGGGCCTGGACCGATTCGGTCTGCGACAGATTTGCGATCTTCAGGTCCTTCTCGAGATTGAAACCCGCCTCTTCGAGGATGATCTTGGACATCGTCGAGCAGCCGCTGCCCGGGACGTCGATGGAAACCCGCTTCCCCTTGAGATCGGCGATCTTCCTGATCCCGCTCTGGGCGGTTGTCACGAGGTGCTGGGGCGCCGGATACATCTGGAACAGGGAGACGATATCATACTTCTTCTCAAAGGGCTTCTTGCCCTCCGCGGCGTTGTAGCCGACACTCCCCATCACCATTCCCATGTCCGAATCGCCGTTGCCGACGAGCCGGCTGTTCTCCACCGATGCCCCTGTGGATTCCGAGGCGCAGCGGAAGCCTTCCACGGTTTTCTGGATCACGACGGACATGCCGCCCCCGAGCGGGTAGTAGGCCCCACCGGGGCTTCCCGAGGCGAGCGTCAGGAAAATTTTGTCCGCGGCCGATGCCTGGACCGCAAATCCCAGGCACAGGACCAAACCAATTGCCAATAAGGTGGTTCCTGAACGTTTCATTTTTTCCCTCCTTCATGATGGATCATTTGTTTTCATTCCGGTCCCGATCATCCGATCGGTTCCCCCAGCGCCGTTGTTCCCGGAGGGTGCGATCCCTCCGCTTATTTTTTCCGGTCGGCGAACTCCTCTAACTTCTCCAGCCGTTCCGGCGCCGATACCGTGGCGAGGCAGGCCTCGACCTCGTAGTCCATCAGCGCCTCAAGGCTGACCTCAGAGGCCATGTTGAGCCCCTTCTTGATCAGGTTGATCGAAAAGAGTGAATTGGCGGCGATCTTCTTTGCCATCGCCCGGGTCTCCTCCATCAATTGTTCGGCGGGAACGGCTTTGTTGACCAGACCGATCCGTTCTGCCTCTTTTCCGTCGATGTAGTCGCAAGTGAACAGCAGTTCCCGTGCCTTGCCGGAGCCGACCAGGTCCTGCACGAGACGCATCGCGCCTCCGGTCACGGAGGAGGAGACCCGCGCCTCGGGCGAGCCGAACTTCGCCCCTTCCGCGGCGATCCGGATGTCGCAGGCGAGCGCAAGCTCGTAGCCGCTTCCCAGCGCGAAGCCGTTTACCGCGGCGATCGTCGGTTTCGGATAACGGATAATCTGGCGGGAAATCTCCTGGAGATGGACCAGATAGTCCCGGTAAGCCTTGAGGCTCCGGCCCTTGGAGTCCTTGAGGTCCGCCCCGGTGGAAAAGGCGCGTCCCGTCCCGGTGAAGATGAGAACCCGGACACCGTCGTCCTCGCGGGCGTCGGCGAGGGCCTGCTCGACGTCGAGCCAGAGCCGCTTGTTCATGGCGTTGAGCACCTGGGGCCGGTTCAGCGTGATGACGGCGACCCCCTCTGTTTTCTGATAGATGATGCATTCAAAGTCCATCTCGAATTCCTCCTTGGAGATTCATTGAAAATCGGATTTCTCTGTTCACAAGATCTTCTTTCGCGCTTCCGGAAGCTGATGGCCTTTTCATCCATCCCCGATTACATGATGATGATCCGGGCGTCGACGACGGACGCCCCCTGTTCGTGTACAATGATCGGGTTGATATCCACTTCCTGTATTTCCGGGTGATCGGCCGCCAACTGGGCGACCCTCCGCAGGAGATCCTTCAGGATTCCGGTATCCTTCGGCTTCTGCCCGCGGACGCCGCCGAGAAGCGGGTATCCCTTGATTTCATGGATCATCTCCTCGATATCCAGATCGGACGGCGGCGCGACCCGGAAGGAGACGTCCTTCAAAACCTCCACATAGATTCCGCCGAGACCGAACATGAGGACCGCGCCGAACTGGGGATTCCGGATCATGCCGACGATGCACTCCTGACCCGTGGGCGCCATCGGCGCGACGAGGACGCCAAGGACCTTTTCCGGGCGGCTGACTTTTCCGGCGTTCGCGACGACTGCCGCAAATCCCTCGCGGACCGCCTTTTCGTCACCGAGATTCAGCAGGATTCCGCCCGCGTCGGACTTGTGAATGATCTCGGGGGAGACGATCTTCAGGGCGACGGGAAAGCCGACGGCCGCCGCCGCTGTAACGGCTTCATCCGGTGTTTTTGCAAGGCCGGCCGGGGGAAGGGCGACGCCGTAAAGGGAGAGGAGTTCACGCGCCTCCGTTTCCAGCAGGTTCTTTCGGCCCGCCTGTTTCACCGCTTCGATCAGCGTTCCGGCCGCGGCGATATCCGCGCGGATTGCCGGCAGGGGTCTCGCGAGATCCAGCTTTTCCCGCCGGGCTGCGAATTTGGCCATATAGGCCAGGCATTGTGCGGCCCGTTCCGAGGAGGGGGTCAGCAACACGCCGTTTTCAGAGAGGATCTCCATCGAACGGAAGGGGGCCTGGGCAAAGGAAGTGTGAACCGCAATCGGTTTGCCGTACTGCCGCATCAGCCGGACCAGTTCCTCGGAGGTCTTTTCCTCCAGTTCGCCGACGTGCGGGGCGATGATCTCCTTGAACCCGCCAAAAAATCCCGTGACGTAGACCGAATCGATTCCCCGCTCCTGCATGAGCGCCTCGACAATCTTGTTGATCATGTCGGGGTTCTCTTCGGCCGTTCCGCCGTAATCGATCGGGTTCGAAGCCGGCATTCCGGCGAGCAGGAACGGGCGGATCATCTCCTGGGTGGCCTGCGGAAGAACCGGGACCTCCAGCCCGAAATGTTCGGCATTGTCCGCGGCAACCGAGTTGTCCCCGCCGCCCTCGGAGACGATGGCGACCCGGTTTCCCTTCGGCAGCGGCATGTTGGCGAAGGAGGTGGCCACATCGAACATCTCGTCCACATTGGTGACCCGGACGATCCCCGCCTGGCGGAAGGCGGCGTCCACAATGGCGTCGGCGGCGGCCAGGGATCCGGTGTGCGATGCGGCGGCCCTGGCGCCCGCCTTGCTCCGCCCCACCTTGAGGATCACGATTGGCTTCAACTTCGAGACCTCCCGCGCCACCCGGACGATCTCCCCCCCTTCCTTGATCCCCTCCATGTAGACCAGAATCGCCTTGGTTCCCTCGTCCTGTCCCAGGTAGTCGATGTACTCGTGGAACTTTACGCCAA
>CAYSSF010000123.1:0-11673 GCA_964433455.1 uncultured Syntrophaceae bacterium | reverse complement strand
ATGGACCATGCCGGTCGGAGTCTCAAGAGCCAGATGAAGCGGGCGGACAAGTTGAAAAGCGCCTATGCGCTGATTCTCGGCGAACGGGAGATCGCCGAGAACAAGGCCCTCCTTCGAAACATGCTTTCCAGCACCCAGACGGAGGTTGGCCTGGACCGCCTGGAAGAAACCATTACAGAATTAGCGAGGTAACCATTTTGTCCGATTTTTTGACGATCCGAAAAAGAACCCATTACTGCGGAGATCTGAACGCCGCGGATGACGGAAAGGAAGTGATCCTGATGGGCTGGGCCCATCGCTGGCGTGATCATGGCGGTGTTGTTTTCATCGATCTTAGGGACCGCGAAGGGATCGTTCAGGTCGTCTTCAACCCGGATGTCAATCCAGCCTCTCACGGCGAGGCCGGGCGGATCCGGAGCGAATTCGTCATCGCGGTCCAGGGGCGGGTCCGCCGCCGGCCCGCAGGGATGGAGAACCCCGATCTCAGAACCGGCGAGATCGAGGTGCTGGCCGATGACCTCGAAATCATGAACGAGTCGAAGACCCCCCCTTTTGTGCTGGACGGCACGGCGGAGATCTCCGAGAACGTTCGACTCAAATACCGCTACCTCGACCTTCGGCGTCCCGAGCTCCAGCAGAACCTGATTCTGCGGAGCCGCGTCGCCGCGGCGACGCGGGATTATCTTCACCGCGAAGGCTTTATCGAGATCGAAACCCCTTTCCTGACGAAAAGCACGCCGGAAGGCGCCCGGGACTACCTGGTCCCCAGCCGGGTCAACCAGGGGATGTTCTACGCACTTCCGCAGTCGCCGCAGATCTTCAAGCAGTTGTTGATGGTTTCCGGGTTTGACCGTTATTTTCAGATCGTAAAATGCTTTCGCGACGAGGACCTCCGTGCGGACCGCCAGCCTGAATTCACGCAGATCGACGTGGAGATGTCCTTCATCACCGAAGAGGATGTGATCCGGATCATGGAGGGGATGATCGCCCATCTTTTCCGGAGCTGTCTCGACCGGGAACTCGCCCTCCCCTTCCCGAGGATTGCCTACCGGGACGCGATCGGTCGCTTCGGGAAGGATAACCCCGACATCCGTTTCGGCCTCGAGCTCCGGGAACTGACGGATATTCTGAAGAGATCGGGATTCAAGCTCTTCTCCGAGATCGCGACCGGCGGCGGCGTGATCCAGGCGATCAAGGTCGACGACGGCAAAGGCCTCTCCCGGAAAGACCTGGACGAGTTGAAGGATTTCGTCGCGCAATACGGGGCGAAGGGTCTTGCCTGGGCCAGGGTCAACCCGGAAGGCTGGACATCGCCGATTTTCAAATTCCTTACGCCGGCGGAAGTTTCTGCAATCAATGAGAGAATGGAGGTCAGCGAAGGGGCCGTCATCCTCTTTGTCGCCGATTCGCCCCATATCGTCCGCGACAGCCTGGGGAACCTCCGAATCCATCTGGCGAAGAAGCTCGGCCTGATCGATCCCAAGGTTCTCGGGTTTACCTGGGTCACGGATTTTCCGTTGTTCGAGTACAGCGAAACGGAGAAGCGGTTCGTCTCCACCCACCATCCCTTCACATCGCCGGTTCTGGATGACGTTCCGTTGATCGAGACGGATCCGGGCAAAGTCCATGCCCGTGCCTATGACCTGGTCCTGAACGGCTCCGAAATCGGCGGCGGCAGCATCCGGATTCACCGCAAAGAGCTTCAGGCGCTCATTTTCAAAGCGCTGGGCCTCGGTGAGGAAGAGGCCCGGAGCAAATTCGGTTTTCTCCTTGACGCGCTGGAATATGGGACACCGCCGCACGGCGGGATCGCCTTCGGCCTCGACCGGCTGATGATGCTGATGACGGGGTCGGATTCGATCCGGGACGTGATCGCCTTCCCCAAGACGCAGAAGGCCACCTGCATGCTGACGGAGGCGCCGTCGCGGGTCAGTGTGGAACAACTCATGGAGCTTTCACTGAAGATCGTGACGTAGTGGACGTACTGATGAATCACGGGTCAATCGCCAATATTTCGATTGACAAAACCGGCAGCTATGCCTAAGATCCCGGAACCTGGCTTGGCAGGAACGAACGTTCAGTGGACCCGGTAACAGAATGATCCATGTTTTCATTGAAACACGACTTATGAACGTAGCCTTGGTATACGGAAAAGCTGAACGCAGGACCACGCCGCAGGCGTCGCCGCCTTGCGTCGTCCGGATATCCGGGTAAAGAGATCCGGCGTCATGGGCAGCGAGGGCACGGTAATTTCAGTGCCCTTTTTTTATTCCAATTTTACAGGATAAATCTCGCGATGAGGGGGGAGCGGAAGCTATGGCAAAATGGAACAAGGACAAGAAGGTTCTGGATCACGAGCATACGCAGTTCTGGAAGTTCGATCTCAAGGATGTCGTGGAGCCGAATCTCCAGAAGGACGTCTTCCCCTATGACGAGGTGTGCCGGATCGATTTCGACCATAAGATCATGTCGATCAATCCCGCGGGAGATATGTTCATCACCGACACCACCTTCCGGGACGGACAGCAGGCAAGGCCCCCTTACACCGTCCAGCAGATCGTCGATCTCTACACACTGATGAACCGGCTGGGCGGGCCGAACGGGGTTATCCGCCAATCAGAGTTTTTTCTCTACAGCCCCAAGGACCGCGAAGCGGTGGAGCGGTGCCGTGATCTCGGCTTCCGCTTTCCGGAGATTACCGGCTGGATCCGGGCCAGTGCGGAGGATGTCCCGCTGGTCAAACAGGCGGGACTGAAGGAGACCGGGGTCCTCACCTCCGTCTCCGATTACCACATCTTTCTGAAACTGAACAAAAACCGCAAGCAGGCTCTGGATGATTATCTCGGGGTCGTTAAATCGATCCTGGATGCCGGAATTCGCCCCCGCTGCCATTTTGAAGACCTTACACGGGCGGACATTTACGGATTCTGCATCCCCTTTGCGATCGAGCTGATGAAGCTCCGGCAGGAAACCGGCATCGACATCAAGATCCGCCTCTGCGATACGATGGGATACGGCGTCACCTATCCCGGCGCCGCGCTGCCCCGAAGCGTAGACAAGTTGGTCCGCGCCTTCATCGAGGATGCCGGGGTTCCCGGCGATCTGCTGGAATGGCACGGCCATAACGATTTTCACAAGGCGATGATCAATGCGACCACCGCCTGGCTCTATGGCTGCGGCGGAGCCAACACGACACTGCTCGGTCTGGGCGAAAGGACGGGCAATCCGCCCCTGGAGGGGGTGATCATCGAGTACATCAGCCTCCGCGGGGATCGAAACGGAATCGATACCACCGTCATCACCGATATCGCGAACTATTTCGAAAAAGAGATCGGCTTCCGGATCCCGGCCAGCTTCCCGTTCGTCGGCGCCGATTTCAATGTGACGCGGGCGGGCGTCCATGTGGACGGCCTGATCAAATGCGAGGAGATCTACAATATATTCGATACGACAAAGCTCCTCAACCGCCCGATCATCCCGATGATCACCGACAAGTCGGGTAAATCCGGCATCGCCTTCTGGATCAACGCCCATCTCGGCCTGACGGGAGACAATGCGGTGGACAAGCGGCACCCGGGGGTCTCTCGTATTCACAAATGGATCTCCGGATTGTACGACGCGGGCCGGATGACGGGGATTTCAAACGAGGAGATGGAGAAACGGGTCCGGAAGTACATGCCGGAACTCTTCCTCTCCGATCTGGAGAAGATCAAATTCATGGCGGCCCAGGCAGCGGTCTCCGTCGTGAACCAGGTGATCGAACACCCGGTGATGAAGACCATGAAACCGGAGCTTCAGGAGCCGGTGATGCAGCAGTTCATCGAGGAGAATCCCTCCATCCAGTTCGCCTACGTCGTGGACATGAACGGCAGAAAGACCACGAAGAATATTACCAATATCGCCGACCGCGCCAAATATGAGAACTACGGCGTCGGGACGGACCAGTCGGACCGCGAATGGTTCATCAAGCCGCTCCAGAGCGGGAAGATCCATGTGACCAACTTCTACATCTCCAAGATGACCGGGGCGCTTTGCATCACCGTCTCGTCGCCGATCGTCGACGAGAAAGACGAGATGGTCGGGGTCTTCGGCGTGGATATCAAGTTTGAAGATTGGGTGAAGCGGGTGGAAGACATCGCCGAAGCGACCCAGATCGCCCTTCGCGAGGAGTACGAGGCAAAGTCGAAATCGGACCGCTGGATGTAAGGGAATCCGCAGGGTGACAAAATGATTGCGTATATATCCGGGTCACTACCGTACCCATCGTGCGTAACGGAAGTAGCGAACGCTCGAGAAAAATAATGCAGTGCCAATGGCGGTATAGAGAATGGCCAAATAGAATTTGGGTATCTGCGAGTGACGTAGCAAAAAACCCATCAAAATCATGATCAAGACAAGGATATAGCTTTTCACGGACATGAATGAAAAAACAGACCTTCGGCCTTCCAGCGGAAGGATGCGCGCCACATTATGATCCACGACGCGAAGAAATCCAAAATGGTGAATCAGCAGAGCAAAGACAAATCCAACGGCTGCCGCCAAGAGAGCGCAATCCGGCTCTTCGGTCCTTAGCCATGAATAAGAAAAACCATTGAGCAAAATCGAAACGGCTATCCAGGTTATACCGGCCATACGCAACAGCACGCTTCGGGAAACGCCTGACTTTGATGCGTCCAATATTTTGGCGCCTCTGCAATTCATGATCGGTTTCGCCCATCCCGGATTTCCAAGTAAGGGAGGCTCCGCCGGTTTATATGCGATGCAAGCCTTCAAAAATCATCGATCTGCCACTGGTCGTAGGGGCGATCCTTCGCCCTTGTGGAATAGGAGGAGAGCTCCAGGATGAAGCGGGAGGGGCTCACCGGAAGGTTTCCCATCCCCCGTGCATAATCGGTCAGCGGGTAGCATAGGTAGAGTTCATCCTTCGCGCGGGTCGTTGCGACATAAAAGAGCCGCCGTTCCTCCTCTTCGCCGCCGGGTTCCTTCAACGCCCGGGCAAGCGGGATCATCCCCTCGCTGCACCAGATCATCAGGACCGATTTCCATTCCAGCCCCTTCGCCTGATGGATGGACGAGAGGACCACGCGCTCTTCCCGGATCTCCTCCTGGCGACCCTCTTCGTCTACGCCGGTCAACAGTGCAAGCTCGCTCAGAAAATCCTCGATCGACGGAAATCGGGAAGAAAAATTCGCAAACTGAATCAGATCATCTTCGCGGGATGCCGCATCGCTGTGCCTCTCCCGGAGAAGGTCGCTGTAACCGCTTTTGAGGATCGCTTCGATCAGTGTGGAGGGGTTGCCGCTTTCGCAGCCGTGGATTGCGCGGAAGGTTTCCTGAAAACGGCAGAGTCCGGGCGTAGCCGACCTTGGCGCGCACCCTTTGAAATCCTCCGTCAAGACAGCCGCATGGGGATCGGAAATGCGGGAAACAAAACGCCAAATCTTCTCCGCCGTGGCCTTCCCGATCTTGTCGTAGAGGCCGAGAACCCGTTTCCAGGCAATCTCGTCCCGCGGGTTGACAAGAATCCTGAGATAGGATGTCACATCCTTGATGTGCGCCTGTTCAAAGAAACGGATCCCGGAGCGGATCTCGAACGGAATTCCGCGACGGGTCAGCTCCATCTGCACCTCCATGGAATGGAAGTGCGCCCGGTAGAGGACGGCGATCTCCCCGAGCGGGACGCCGCTGCGGTTGATCTCCAGGATTCGCTGGGCAACAAAATCGGCCTGCTGAAGGACATTCCGGGTCGGGGCGAGAACGGGGCGCACCCCTCCCTCCCGCACGGCCTTCAACGTTTTTTGAAACTGGTGTTCGTTGTTGGTGATGCTCAGGTTCGCCAGATGGAGGATCTCCGGGGTGCTCCGGTAGTTCGTCTCTAACTTGAAGATCTTGCATTCCGGATAACGGTCGGGGAAGCGCATGATGTTTTCGTAATTCGCACCCCGGAAAGAGTAGATGCTCTGCGAATCGTCGCCGACGACCATCAGATTGCGGTGGCGAGAGGCGACGAGGTCCATGATCTCCGCCTGGAGCCGGTTCGTATCCTGGTACTCGTCGACGAGGACGTGGAGGAAACGGTCGGCATAATAGCCGCGGACATCGTCGAAGCGGAGCAGAAGCTCGCGCCAGAGGAAGAGGAGATCATCGAAATCCATCACGTTCAGCGCCATCTTCCGCTTCCGGTACTGTGCGGCGACGGCGGCGATCTCCTCCGCGCGGTGGGCGAAAAATGGATACCGCCCGGCCACGACGTCGACCAGAGGGAGTTCCGTATTGACGGCCAGGCTGATCATGTCGCCGACCACATCTCCCCGCGGGAATTTGTCGGCTTTCGCGTCGATCCCGGTCTCCGCGATACAGGTATTGATCAGTTGACGCGCGTCCTCGTTGTCGAGAATCGAAAAATTGGTTGCATAGCCGAGACGGGGCGCATGGGAGCGCAGGGTGCGATGGGCGCAGTGGTGAAAGGTCCCGCCCCAGAGGCCGCCGATTTCACGTCCGATCAGCGTCTCCACGCGCGTCAGCATCGACCGGGCCGCTTTGTTCGTGAACGTGGCGAGCAAGATCCGCTCCGGCGGCACACCGCTTTCCACGAGACGGGCAACGCGGTAGGTCAGTGTCCGCGTCTTTCCGCTCCCCGCCCCGGCGATCACCAGCAGCGGCCCGCCCTCCTCAAAAACAACTTGAATTTGTTCCGTATTTAGCTCTTTTTCGTAATCGATCATCGTTTCCTTCGGTCCGCCCGTAAGATCAATTTGGCGGGACTATAGGTTAAATAGCAGTGCCGGTCAAGAAAATAGCAAGCCGGTTTTGCTTGACAGATCCCGCGTCTCCTTTCTATAGTCCGGGCGGGTTGTAAACGTCTTTGGCGACTCCCTCTCTATTTTCCCAGGAGGTTCAATGGAAGATTGCTCCTTTGGTCCGATCCGTTTCCTCGCCGGTGAAAACCGGGGCCGTTATCCCTTCTGCCACTCCCTCTTTATCGAAGGGGCGGGCGTCCTGATCGATCCGGCATCGAGTCGGGAAGGACTCCTCCGTCTCCGCGCCGAAGAAGAGGTCAGGATGGTCTGGCTCAGCCACTGGCACGAGGACCATTTCATGCATCTGGACCTCTTCGATGACCTTCCCCTCTGGATCTCTCCGCAGGATGCGCCGCCGCTTGCCGATCTGGACGTCCTGATGAGATGGTATGGACTCAATGAGGAGGAGAAGCTGGTCTGGGCCCCCCTCCTCTTGGAGCAATTCCATTTCCGGCCGCGGAAACCGGCCCGTTGCCTTGTGGACGGCGAAATTATCCGCCTGGGCGAACTCTCCGTGGAGGTGATCGCGACCCCGGGTCATACCCCCGGCCATCTCTCCTTCTTTTTTCGGGAGGCGTCCGTACTTTTCGTCGGCGACTACGATCTGACCCGCTTCGGCCCGTGGTACGGGGACCTCTTTTCCGATATCGACGAGACGCGCGCATCGATCGATCGTCTCCAGCGAATTCCGGCCCATGTCGTTCTGACCGGCCATGAAACCGGCGTCTTCCATGACCCCTCTGTGGAACTCTGGCGGCAGTACGGTTCGGTGATCGCGGAAAGAGAGAAAAAACTGCTGACACTGCTGGAAACGCCGAAAACGCTGGATGAGATTGTGGCCGCCTGCATCATTTACGGAAGAGCGCGGGAACCGAAGGCGTTTTTCGCCTTCGGAGAGCGGGCCCACATGACCAAGCACCTGGAACACCTTCAGAAACGTGGGATGATCTTTTCGGAAAACGGTTGCTACCGGCAGGGCGGCGCCGGAACGAAATCATAAACGTAAGACAAGATCAATGGACTCTCGGCGCCGTATCCGCACAAGAGGCTCTTACCCCTTCAGCGGGCGGCACCAAAGGCTACGGCGTAAAGCCGATCTCGCGGGCGTAGTCAAACTGCCGTTGCCAGGGTATGCGGGCATGGGCGCGGTCGAAGGGTTCCGCACCGATCCGGTGGATGGACGCCTGATCGACGGCTACCGGATGGCTGCCCGCGATGAAACCGGCATCCTCCGCAATCACCGGATGGTTTCCGGGCAGGCAGTCGCACTCGGTAACAATCCGGATCAGCGCGTTGACAATAACCGTTTTCGGACCGATGACCCTCCAAATCGCCGCTGCCGTCTCCACCAGTTTCTCCTGGAAGACCGTGATGTCCGTATCCCAGAAAATCTTGAGGGCCGTCTGCGGGCACAGGGCGATGCACTGAGCACAGCCGATGCATGCATTCAGGTCATAAACCGGATCCTCATCCGGCGGCAGTGCCGCGGCGCCGACGGGACATACCTCAACGCACAACCCGCAGCGGGTGCAGCGCTTCGGGTTCAAACGGGGATGGGCGTCCGCGTGCATCCGCTGCTTCTGGGCGCGGGAGGCCATACCCATCGAAATGTTCTTAATGGCCCCGCCGAATGAAGATTCCATATGTCCCTTGAAGTGGGAAAAGATGACGAAAGCGTCCGCTCGTCGGAGAATCGACGCCGCCTGGACCGAAGGAAAATGGCGACCGACGCCCGGAATTTCAATGACATCCCGTCCGTCCATGCCGTCGCCGATTCGGATGGGACAGCCGAGATAGGCCTCCGTGAAGCCGTGATCCGCGGCTGTCTTCAGGCTCTCTTCCGCATTGCGTCTCCCCCCCGAATAGAGGACGGTGGTGTCGAAAACGAAGGGTCGAAGGTCCCGTTCCATGAGCCAGCGAACGATCTCGCGCGTGTAGCCGGGGTGCAGAAAACTCTCATTGTCCCGTTCCCCCCAGTGGATCTTGATCCCGACGCTCTCGCCGGCGGTAAACGGGGGGGAGAGTTCCCCCAGCAGATCGCGGAGGGATTCGATGGAATTACCGGGTGCATGAAGAACGTCAACCATGGGTTCTCTCTCTTCTTGATTCTCTTCTGTATCTCATTGCGCCCCGGTGCGGACAATCAGTTGCACCCGGCGGTTCAACGCCCGTCCCGCAGCGGAGGCATTGGTCGCCGCCGGTTGGGCTGATCCAACCCCTTCAGCGGTGACCCGTTTGGGGGAAATGTTCTGGTATGCCACAAGATACTCCCTTACCTTTTGCGCCCGCTTCTCCGATAGCGCCTGGTTGGCATCCGCCTTGCCGGTGCTGTCCGTATGGCCTCTTGTCAATGCGGTGGTGTCGGGATAACTTTTCAAGAAATCCCCCACACCGTCCAGAATCGCCTTCCCCGACTCCGTCAGATCGTTTGCAGAATTAAAGAGATCGATCGCCAGGATGGTCATGATGATTCTTTTGTCGCCAGCTTCGGCAGCCACTTTGGGTATCTTGCCGGCCGCGACCAGCATCACTTTTTCTTGCTCCAAGGCCTGGAGCCTGGCCTGCATCGCCGCCATTTTCTCCTTATCCGCAGCGAACGCTTCCTCCTTTGCTCTGATCTCCATCGTCTCTTTGGCCCGCTGGGCGCTCCGTTGCGCCTCCATCAATTTGATCTGGCTGGCCTCTTTTTCCCTTTCCGCGATCAGTTTCTCCTCTTTCAGCTGTCCCTCCCGGATTTCTCTCTGCTTCATGGCTTCAAACTCCGCCGCCTTGCGCCGCGTATCCTCCAACTCTTTTCTCTTCCGGGCTTCCATCTCATCCGCCGATCGCCGAGACTCTTCCAACTGTTTGCGCTCCACCTCGGCTTTGGCCTGGATCTCTTTTGCCTGTTCCGCCTCCTGCAGCTTTTCCTTCATGACCGCGAGGGCGCTCTGGTAGTCGGCAAGATCCTTTTGTGTCTCCTTCAATTTGGCCGCCGTCGTCTGTTTTTTCGCCTTCGCTTCTGCGGTCAACCCCTTGATTTTTGCCATGGTGGCCAGGTAGATGATCTCTTCCTCCTTGGCTCTCTTCATTTTTGCGGTGCTGACCATCGCCATGATGGAGTTGGCCGCTTCATAGGCTTTTTCTGCCTGGGAGAGCCAGGACTTGGCGGCGGCCAGGTCATCCATGGCCTGCTGTTCCGCTCCGGCCTTTCGGGCCTGGTCAATGGCGGATTTGGCGGCTTCTATGACCATGACCGGGGTCTCCTCGGCCAGGACCGTCAGCGGAAGCAGGATGATCAACCCCCACAACAGGATAGAAAAAATCTTCCGGCAAGGATCTTTATCGTTTCCCATCGGTTCGGCTCCTTATTCTTGGTTTAGTTTTTCAGACGGTCGATCTCGGCCTTTGCATTCTGCAAGGCCTCCCGGGTTGTGGCGAGCATCTCAAGATTGGCTTTCAGCTCGGCGGCAGCCTTCGCCAACTCGGCATACCCCCTGGCCAGACGCGAAGCCCGGCTGAACGCCTCCGTATTCGGTACCGACCGTGCACTGCTGGCCGTTTTCAGGAAATCCTCCGCCTGATTCATGTATGAGGGAGTAAATTTATCACCCTCCGCCTTTCGCGCCGCTTCCAGGGCTCCCCGGGCATCAACGAATTCCTGCTCCTGGGATGGCGTGATCGCATCTGCCCAAACGACGCCCGGGTAAGCTGCCGCAAACAGCAGTGAGAAGAGAGCCGCCCTCAACAGAATGGATCTTTTGATCAATAACATGGTAGCCTCCTATGACGAGAAATTTATGAATCAAAGCCCCGCGAATTCCAGTTCGACCCTTCCGATTACACTGGTGAAGTCTCATCATTTTTTACCAAAAACCCGGTTGAAGATGAAGTCGATCTGTTTCAGGAAATTTCCGACCTGGAATACCTCATCAAGATCATCCCGCTTCAGTCGCGACATCACCTCCTTGTCCTGTAGCAGCAGTTCTCTGAATTCCAGTCCCTCCTGCCAGGATCTCATCGCGCTTTTCTGGACGATGGCGTATGCCTCTTCTCGGGAGATCCCCTTTTCGATCAGTTTCAGCAGAACCATCTGTGAAAAGACGACACCTTTCGTCATCCGGAGATTGGCAAGCATCCTCTCCGGATAGACAACGAGCTGATCGATCAGACCTGTGAAACGGCTGAGCATAAAATCGAGGAGAATCGTCGCATCGGGCCCGATCACCCTTTCGACGGAGGAGTGGCTGATGTCCCGTTCGTGCCAAAGGGCGACATTTTCAAGGGCGGCGACGGCATAGGAACGCATTAGACGGGAGAGGCCGGACAGGTTCTCCGAAAGGACGGGATTCCGCTTGTGCGGCATTGCGGAGGACCCTTTCTGCCCCGGCGAAAAATACTCCTCCGCTTCGCGGACTTCGGTCCGCTGAAGCAGTCGAATCTCCTGGGAAAACTTGTCGATCGAGGAGGCGATGATGGCCAGCGTCGTGAAGTATTCGGCGTGGCGGTCCCGCTGGACGATCTGGGAAGATGCGGGCGCGGGTTTCAGCCCCAGTTTCGCACAGACATATTCCTCAATCCGAGGATCGATGAAGGAGAAGGTCCCCACGGCGCCGGAGAGTTTTCCGGTGCTGATCGTCTCCCTTGCACGGACCATTCTCTCCCGGTTCCGTTCCATTTCTCCATACCAGAGGGCCATCTTGAGTCCGAACGTGATCGGTTCCGCGTGGATTCCGTGCGACCTTCCGATCATCAGCGTGTTCTTGTGGGTGAACGCCTTTGTCTTGATGGCGATAAGCAGAAGATCCAGATCCTCGATCAGGATATCCGCCGCCTCCCGAAGCAGAAGCCCCAGGGAGGTATCGAGGATATCGGAGGAGGTCAACCCCCGGTG
>CAYSSF010000122.1:0-11749 GCA_964433455.1 uncultured Syntrophaceae bacterium | reverse complement strand
TAATTCTCATGTTACCGGCATTAACCCAAAAGCGTCACGGCCTCCAACGCATCCGCCGGTGTCAATACTTTTACCCCTTCCAGAACCTGACCGAACAGGTGGCCGAAATCGCGACGGTCGCCGGTGACGAAAATATCGACCTTTCCCTGGAGAGCCGCGGCAAGCACAGGCGCGTCCTTCCGGGCCAGAGGTAACGCCGCCGCCCAGGTGACCCACTTGGGATGCGGTTCCGGAAGGATCTCCACCTGTTTCATCAGCACGGCCAGGTCGGCGAGTTTTTCCGGCGCCTTGTTGTGAATATTCCTGACGGCCTCCTCATGGGCAAAGGCGGATGTGCAGAGAGAACATTTTCCCGCCGCAGCCAAGCGGAACAATCCCCGTGACAGGCCTTGGGCGCTGTAAGCGGCTGTGAAAATTACGTTGGCATCGAGAAACAGTTTCATTTTTTCAGGGTTTTATTGAGCATGGCCGTCTGTTCCGGCGTTATCCGATCTTCCTCCAGGAAGGCGGCGATTCGTTCGTCGCTGTAGATTTCAATGGGATAGACGCCCGCCTGTCTCAGGATAATAGCCCCGTCATCCGTTGCATCCACCAGAAGCGGCATTTCGCCGCTGATGCCCGCCCGCTGTAGAAGTGCCTTGGGTAACGAAACCTGCCCTTTTTTTCCTAATTTGACCAGTTGCATCTCTTTTCTCCAGGAAATACATTTTCCGGAAATCCGGATTATGGGTAATGATACCCGTTGGAACGTCTCCTGGCAAGAAAATTATTCCCCGAAAATTATTCCCATGGCATTGATCTTTTTGTCAGTGTAACCATAGCGGCATGATTGCCTTATACGATATCCTTTCCTTACAGAAAGCGTTGAGATCATTTCATGGAGGGTTGATGATTTTTTTCTGAACCTGAAAGCATAAATAGCATACTATAGTCTGTAGATTTATAGTCTTCATTCGATCATGATTGAATTGTGAAAGAATCCCATACGCAAGACATAGAAGGAAATTCCTTGGAGATGGCGTTTGGCTTGGTGTTGCGCCAGCTTCGTCAGGGACGCGGATTGTCCCAAGAGGCCCTCGGCTTCGAAAGCGGCTATCACCGAACCTACATCAGTCTCCTTGAACGTGGCCGGAAAAGTCCCTCGTTGCAGACCCTCTTCAATCTTTCCAAAGCACTGAAGATCGATCCCGCGGAACTGATCAGGCAGGTGGCGATCCAGGCCCATGAGAGCCCCCAGCACATCAATCATGCTGGTGAATAAGCCATGAAGATTGTTCAAATTGAACGGATCATCGACGCAGGAACCTTTTCTCGGACGGAGACCTGGCGAACGATTGAGGCGCAAATCTTTCAGGCGATTCGATCCATCGAATGGCCCCCGGGTTCCGGATTGTTCATTCTCCATGATGAACCAGGCAAGAAGCGGGGCCAGGGAAGCGGCGTCAAGCCCATCAAGCAGGCCTGCATGGGAATGTTAAAATCCTTTGGGTGGCAATTGGAAACGCGGGTGGACATTACGACCGTGAGTCGTCCGGGACCCATGGACGCCACTTATCCTGTGAAGGACCGTCTTTTCTGTCTGGAGTGGGAGACGGGAAATATCTCCTCCAGCCACCGCTCGCTCAACAAAATGGCCTTGGGCATCATGAAGAAAATTCTGATCGGCGGTGTTCTGATTCTGCCGACCCGGGAGATGTATCGATACCTTACCGACCGTATCGGCAATTTCCGGGAGATATCACCTTATTTCCCACTGTGGAGATCCCTGAATCTCGAAGAGGGACTGCTGCTCGTCATCGCGATCGAGCACGACGCGGTCAGTGATCAAGTTCCTAGAATCAAAAAGGGAACGGATGGCCGGGCGTTGCAGTAGCCATCAGGATTGCTTCTGAAGAATCAGGATATATTCCCGACGCATCGTATTGGAAATGCCGATGATGGGCCGGCTCATCATCTTGACGGGTTTGAACCCGAATCCTGACCCCATATCGATCAAAATCTCGTGCAGCCCCTGCACCTGATCAGGGGAAACACCGAACACCTTCCCCAACTGGTTGCTGTTCGTTCCGACGATGATCGTACAAAAACAGCCGGGAAGCAGGACGCGGGAACACTCCGATAAAACACGGCCCATGTCTTCCTGGTAACATCGATATTTTTCGGATAAGTTACGCCCGCGCAGGCCAATCATCTGTTCGCGCAGGGCGTCACTGTCGATGCCCATGAAATTCAAGTGGAAGGAATCATTGGCAAGATAGTCTATGGCAAAACTGTACGGCGGCGAAAACAGGATGCCGTCGATAGTGTTGTCCTTCAGAGACAAGGCCCTGGCATCGCCTTCCCGAACCTCTGCCGAAGCCGGGATCATCTTCAGTTCGCTGATCGCCTTCTGGATCTTTTCAGCAACGAACAGATAACGTTCCAGAATCGCACGGAACAGATGAAGAGGGTCTTTCCGGGCGCTTCGCTCCGCATAACCGGCGCTGTCAAGATAAGCCAACATTAGGAAATTATAAGTGTTAATGGTGTCTCGATCCTGTTTCGTCAGGGTGCGAGGATCTTTCTTGGCGCAATATTCCGCGGTCTCCTCCATGATGCTCATGGTGCCTTCCGGAGAATGTGCCCTAGGAGGCTTGCTGCCCGGCAACGGCCGGCCGACCCTTTTTTGAAAATAGGAAAACACCTCATCCGCATTGGTCAGCGCACCCCTTGCGCGCGTCAGGGACATAGTCAGGGCATTAAGCTTTGTTTGGGTCATGAAGCGACAAAACGGGCTGGCGTCGATGCCAACGGATTCGATGCCCATCAGAGAGGCCTCAACCAAAACGGTCCCCGAACCCATCATCGGGTCAAGTACCTTATTACCCGGCTTGAGCCCCATGACGTTCATCAGCCCCTTGATCATCTGGGGATGGAACTTCCCCCGGTAAGGAAAAAGGCCGTGCGTGGCATAGCCGGTGCGAAAAATATTCTTTTCAAAAAACGATTTCAAGCGGGATGAAGAGTGATCGGGAAGCTTTAAGGACTCGCCGGTGCACATCCTGAAATGATGGGTGTACTGATTTCCAACCTGCGCGAAATAGGCGGCATTTCTGACCAGTTCTACATCGGACAGAACGAGATTTTCATAAAAGGCAAGTTCCAACTCATAGATATCGTTCAGATTCGGAATCAGTTGCCGATCCGCAGGGAACAATCCTTCGGCAAGATTCCGACCGAGTGCTCGGACGACCGTATCGGCGTTCACCTCTGCCCCCTCATTCCTCAACGAAATCCTCCGATTTATGTGGGCTAAGATTTTCAGCCTTGAGACGTTCCATGATGACTTCGCAGCTTTCCAGATCCATCCCGATCCAATGGCGGCCGAGTCGCTCGCAGACATCATAGGTCGTCCCACTGCCGCCAAAAGGATCGAGAACCAGATCACATTCGTGGGTGGACATCAGAACGACCCGTTCCAGGATTTTTGTGGACAACTGGTTCAAGGTCCTTTTTCTGCTCTTGAATTTCCAGTGCCGGACGGGGGTGATATCATTCCACACACCCGTCAAGGTGCCCCCGTTCGGATTCATCGCCCCCCTGTGACCGCCGTAGTCCTTGATCTCGCGTCCGCAGTGACGGCAGGTCTCAATGGGTGTGCGGATTCGGTGGAAGGTGTTGGCTTTCCCCTTGGTGAAATAAAGCAGGCCGTAATGGGACGGATAGAGTCTGCCGGAAATCGGCAGAGAGAGTTTAATATTGACCGCAATCCAATGACGAAACGTCATACCGCCTTCCGCCAGATAAGCGCCCAGATGGATATTCCATTTCGGCAAGTTGTAGATAAACAGGGCGCCTCCTGGTTTCAGAACTCGCACGCAGTGGTCCAGCCATTTCCGGCACCAGGCAATGTAATCTTCTTCTGAAAGGCGATCATCGACCCGGCTCCCATATTCCTTCGCCAGATTGAAAGGCGGATCGGCAAAGACGGTGTCGACGACATCATCCTGAATGCAGGGAAGGATTTTGAGACAATCAGCATCATACAGGGCACCGTAACGACTTGAAAAAACAAGATGATGTTCTGCGCCCGGATTGATCAAATCGATCGGCGTCCAGAACGCGTTTGTTTCAAGCAACGGTAAAGCCATGTCGCGTCAATCACCTTCCGATGGAATTTTTTCACTTAATAAAATCTGTTTGGAATATAGGCCAAAACATCCATCTCAGCAAGGAAGAACATCTCAAAAAATTATTTCCCCCTTTTCCCGGCAAAAAGAAAGATTCGTGCCGCGGTATGGAACGATCTGGTGTTATTCTATGTCCAAAAGGAGCGTTAACTGGATATGGACGTGACTTGCAATAGACTCGGAAAGGCGGAGGCCATGAAATTTAAGAAACACATAAAGTGCCGGGATCATTCAGAAACGGCGTCTTGCGATCCCGATAAGAATGAACGCTTTGTGCTGCGTAAATGCGCCATTTACCTTGATCGCCTGCTTGATGCTTATCCATTGGCGGACCGTGATACCATCAAGTTAGTGGCGTGGGTCATGGGACCGGAAATGATCAGCATAGGGCAGGTCCTTCTGGAACGGATGAGCCCGAAGGAAAAGCAAAAATATAAACAGGATATCGAAGAAAACATTCTCGATCCTGACGAGGCTGCTGATTCAATCTGCCGCATTCTCAGACACCCAGGTAAAAAGCGTACGACGTCTTTCGTAATTGCCGTGCGCGATGTCCTGGAGCGGCGATACAAGGCCCTTGCCTATGCGGGGCGCAGCGACACCGAGAAGAAATTGGATGTTCTGGCGAAAATGTTCTGCCTGTCGGAGCAGGAAAAGGTTCTTGTCGAGTTTCTTTACATCATTTCAGCCTGGCGACAGGGGGAAGATTATTTCGTGGATCACCTGCGCTGCCAAGACATTTCCGGCCGGCGTTATCTGAAAATGATCCTGCAGATGACCGACAGGGAAATGACAGACGCCCTTTCCGGAACGCTTACGCGGATTGAATTCTATGAAATGGGGAAGCATTCATTCACTCTCGCGGATGATTTTCTGGATTTCTTTCAAAAACCGTCGAACGAGTTGCTGGCGAAGAATTATTTCGTCCGCTTTTCCCGGAAAACCATCCCTTTGGAAAACCATCTGATCGATCCGAAGGTGACAGACCATCTCCTGAACCTCCTGAAAGTCAAACGGGAATCGCCGAATCACATCCTGCTTTATGGGCCGCCGGGGACGGGGAAAACAAGCTATGCTCTCGGCCTGGCCCAAAAGTTGGGAATTCCCGCCTATGAGATCCTGCGGGAGGAGGGCAATACGACCAGCAAACGCCGGACGGCCATTCTTGCCTGCCTGAATATGATTAACGGCGGCGATGGTTCACTGGTCATCGTGGACGAGGCGGATAACCTGCTCAATACCCAAAATTCCTGGTTTTCACGGGGAGAGACGCAGGACAAGGGCTGGCTGAATCAGCTCCTTGAAGAACCGGGGGCCAGAATGATCTGGATCACGAACGGCATCTCCGCGATTGAAGATTCCGTGATGCGCCGCTTTGCCTTCAGCGTCCATTTCCGGGCGTTCAACCGGCGGCAACGGATCAGCCTGTGGGAATCGGTGCTCCGGCGACACCGTGTCAAAAGCTATTTCGATACGGAGGAAATCAATCGACTGGCCATGCGCTATCCCGTCAGCGCGGCCATTATCGATCTGGCTGTCCGGAAGGCTCTGGAAACTTCGACGTCCGGACAAACGGCTTTTAAAGAGATTGTGACGATGAACCTGGACGCCCACCTGACGCTCATCAACGACGGTGTGAAGCCAATTGCCAAGGAAAAAATCGAGGAGAATTATTCCATTGAGGGACTCCATGTTGAAGGAAATTTACCGGCCATCATGGAACACGTGGAAGAGTTTGACCGCTGCCTCCGCCGTTCCGATCAGGAGCAGACAGTCAGAAATTTCAATCTCCTTTTCTACGGGCCGCCCGGCGCAGGAAAGAGTGAACTGGCGCGGTACATCGCCGGGCATCTGGAAAGAGAGCTTACGGTCAAGCGGGTCAGCGACGTTGTCAGCCCCTATGTGGGCGAAACGGAGCAAAATATCAGCCGGGTCTTTTCCGAGGCGGAGGCGGCGGAGGCCGTGCTGGTCATCGACGAGGCGGATTCGTTTCTTTTCAACCGCAGCCGGGCCGTCCGGTCCTGGGAGATCAGCCATACCAATGAGTTTCTCACCCAGATGGAGCGATTTCGGGGCATCCTGATCTGCACGACCAACCGCTTTGAAGACCTGGACCAAGCCTCCGTCCGCCGGTTCAACTATAAAATCGGTTTCCGTTGCCTGAAGCCGGAAGGCAATGTCATCTTTTACAAAAAGCTGCTTTCTCCGCTAACCTCGGCTTCTCTGAATAACGAAGGAGAAGACATGCTTGAAAATATCGGCGATCTGACGCCTGGAGACTTCCGGGTCGTCCGGGACCGATTTGCGATTTTTCCGATGGAAAGAGTGACCAACGACATGATGGTACAAGCCCTGCGGGAAGAATCACAGATCAAGAAATTGCAGGAAGGGAAGAAAATTCTTGGTTTTACGCGGCGTAACTCATGAAAGAGCTTCAAACAATCGTTTACAAAAGGAGGAAAGTATGGACACGATGATTCTGTTGGTGATTTTGGGGACAAGCGTCTGGGTGCTCTTCGACGCCCGTTCAATCGGCGTAAAAAAAGGCATGGTCAAGGGGTTGGCGAACATGGGACCCTGGGGTTGGTTCTTTGTGACCCTCTTTTTGTGGATCGTCGGCTTCCCTGCTTACCTCGCCATGCGGGGCAAGTACAAGAAGATCAATCAACAAGCCGGGTTATAGTTTTATTCATTTGATTATGTCTCTGCATGGGGGTTTTCACATGGGAGAAGGTGTTCATTTTGTTGGCGCCGGCGATGATGGAAAGAGGGCAGCCGTTGAATTATCAATGATTTACAAAAGCTTGACCGATGACCGTTTTGATCAGGAACATGATGATCCTCAGCGCCATCTCCACATTCATTCATATCCATGGACTGAAACGGCTTGTTTCGATGGGAAAGATCATTTCATCATCCTGGCCGGGTCAGTCCATGATCCTTGCTGGATGGAGGCCCGAAGGACTTTGCATGAGAGCAGGCCTTATTTGATGGTGACAATTGGGATCGATCATGAGCGAGGAATTGACCCTGAGACATTTCAGCCCTTCCCTGATGAATGCCTTGCTTTTCCTAGCCCGTCTCTTTTTGACCCGATCGAGGTAGCGCAACTGGCTTTGCAGATCTTTTTCATCCACACACCGTGGAATGTGAGCAGTCGAGGGTCGTTGATCGGTTATGATCTTGCCGATACAAATCAAATATTTGCCGGAAAAGTCATAAAGGTCGGGGAAATGGCATCGGATAAAGAGCATTACCGGCAAAACTTCTCAAAGTTTCTCGGCGAAAACAAGGCAGATCTTAGCCGGGCACAGGGTATCCTGATGTCCTTCTGGGGTCGGGACGACGTGTTGTCTATTCCAAAAGCATACGAGCTTTGGGAAGAAACGGAGCGCCTGCTTATTCCCGAGGTCCATAAGGCGCTTACGTTTCATGTCCTGCCTGAAGATGGACCGGATTTCATGGCAACCCTGTTTATGGCATTATAGGGTCATGGCCCGTGATCATTCATTTCACCAAACACATCAGATCGGAGTAACATTGCCATGCCCAGCCTTGAAGATCATTGCCGGGAATCCATGAGCCTCTTCGGCAAACCTTATAAAGAGGTCCATCTGTGGTTGGATGAATTTGCCGGGAGCGCGGGATACGGTTTCAGGCACAGAAAAGTGCGCCACCACGAAGTTGGAATTGCAGAAGTTTGCAGGCTCTTTGGCCGGGAATCAGGTGTGCCGGCGATGCAACATGTCGTGTCGGACCTGAAAACAGAAGGCTGGATTGTCAAACATCACCTGAACAAACTTCATGGTAAAGAGATTGTGTTTATCGAAGAGTACAAAGGATCATTCGCAAAATCATATTGAATGCTGTATGCTTGACTTGGTGAATGAGAGAAGAACACATGAACCGGATGAACCATATATCTCTATCTTTCAATCCAACCTCCCCGGCGGAGAATGACCACCCGAACCGGTTCTATCTCTTCGATCTGCTCGTCTCCACTCCCTTCCCGGCGCGGTTTGAGGGGTTGAGAGAAAGGGAGCCGGAAAAAAGATGAGGTGTCGTTGAGCAATGATGGCCGTTCGTAATTTGTTGGCAGACATACCCCCCGGTATGGAGGAAGAATTTGTCGAGGAGATCCTGCGGGCGGAGAGCTTCCGGATCGAGCGGATCGTCTCCCGGGGCCAGACTTCGCCCGAGGGTTTCTGGTACGATCAGGAGACGGAGGAATGGGTCCTGCTCGTTTCGGGAAGTGCGACGCTGGGCTTTGACGACGGCGGGACGGTGGATCTGAAGCCCGGCGACCATCTCCTCATCCCGAGGCATCTCCGCCACCGGGTGGAGCGGACGGATCCGGAAACGGATACGGTCTGGCTTGCCGTCCATTGGAGCGCTGGTCTGGCAAAACTGGACAGTGGCATCAGTGGTAAAGCTGCTCTATAATGAGGGTAAAGAAATGCGCCGCGTATGGGGAAACCTCAACGCCGACCTCGTGCGGCAGCGCCCGGACTATGTCTGCCGCGTCACATCCGACGAAGGGGAGATCGGCGGAGGCATTGAACACCTCGCTCGATCACGCTTTGCGGGATCGAGGAGGGGGGCGCGCTTCAGATTTAAAAGGGGAGAGCTCCTTCGACGAGTTTCTAAGGGATAATTATTCTTGACTTCAGCGCCCCGGAATTTCTCGAAGATGGTTTCCAGGTAAATCAGTCAGGCATGAAAGCCATGCCGGATCAGGTCAGATCATAGTGGAGCTTCAGCGCGGTATCGATTTTGCGCAGGTAAGATTCCTCCAGGATTCCGATCTGTTTCAGGATGCGCATCTTGTCGATGGCCCGTGTCTGGTTGACCATGACCTTCGATCTTTCCGTCAGTCCCCCGACATCTGCCGGGATTTCCACTTCAAAGGAGAAGATCCTGGCAACCAGCGAGGAGATGGGCGCGATGGAAATGATGGGTGAATGGGCATTGTTGATGTCGTTGGAGACGACGACGGCCGGCCTGATCTTTTTGACTTCCGCGCCCACGGTGGGATCGAAGTTCACGAGATAGATGCCGCCCTTCCTAATGGATGCCATCCGTCAGTGTTCCTTCCAGATCATTATACTGTTCCTGGATTTCTGCGGCAGCGGCCTGGTATTCGGCAGCAAGCCGTTCATTATGCCGTTCGTCGAGCTGTTTTCGGACGGCAGCGGTAATGAACTTGCTCGTCTCCCTGGGCTGAACCTCTCGCTTTAACTGCGATAAAAGTTCTTCAGGGAGACAGATGTTGATTCGGACTGAAGCCATGATGCACCTCTTTCCTAAATTGTATTGTGGAGTAGATTTACACACTACCTGTGTTCCCGTCAAGGGATTTCTACTGCCCCCACCGATGAAGGATGGACCCGCGGCAGGCCCAGGTGTTGGCGACGGGTTTCGCCGTAGAGTTGCGTCCGTTCGCGGACGGTGGGCGTTCCGCGACGGCCTTTGCCCCGCACCTCGAGGGGGTGGGAGGCGCGAGGTGGAGGGTGTGCTTCCCGTATTTGCCGGAGGGCGTCGACCGCCTCGTAGAGATCCCGGATCTTCTCCGCCCGGATGGGATCTTCTGTAGCCATTCTATCCATCTATCCAGCACCGCCCGATGAAACAGCTTGCCGGACAAATTTGTGCGAAAACTTTCATCTATCCAGCAGACATCTTTTCAAATCGCGTCTTCCGGGTCTCCTGTAGCCTCTATGTCCGTCCCATCCAGCACATCCGAATCAAACAGCACAACCGGACAAATTTGTACAACAACACTGAATCGTTTTTATTTGTTGTTGACAATACCGAATCGCTCATGATAGCCATACCCGCGATGAGGTGCCGATTACCGCGTAAAAACTACTTACTTGTTGGAAAATATTGATATAAAATCGGTTCTCCTCCGAATGAATATTATACCGGACAAATTTGTGCTGCAACCCGGGTAGTGTGTATATTGAGAGATAAGCGGGCATCATTCTGAGAATTCTCGGCGGCAATTCGGAACCTGTCGACGCCCGTCAGATCGCCAATCAATTACAAAATCTTCCCTGAAGAAGACTGGAAAGGGCGGAGGAAATGACCGTTATCGATCATAATAAGATGAAATTGTCTATATTTTATTGTTCAAACTGTTTCGACGGAACAGAATTTGAACGGATGGCCCGTGGAGAGGAAGGCGTTGAGTACACCATCATCAGCCTGCCCTGTTCCGGCAAGGCGGACCTCCTCTACCTGTTGAAGGCCTTTGAGACGGGGGCGGACGGCCTTGCGTTGCTCACCTGCCCGAAAAACGAATGCCATTACCTGGAAGGCAACCTGCGGGCGCCCAAAAGAGCGGAGGAGGCGAATCGTCTTCTCGAAGAGGCGGGGATGGGCCCTGAACGGGTTACGGTCCTGGCGATGAACGGTAAGGGAATCGATGAAATCACCGCAAGGCTGTCGGCGTTTCGTGATCGAATCCGGAATCTTGCGAGGTAGTTTGCGGACAGGCGAATGAGCGGCGGCGGTGAGCGTTTTCCGCCCTCGGACAGGAAAAACCCAACGGACCGGTGAGCAGCGTGAAAAAAGAAAAGTCCTTTCAGGAGCAGTTGAAGAGCGGAGATTTCATCGTTACGGCGGAATACCTTCCGAAAGCGGAAACCGCAGGCAAGGCGATCGAAGCGGCCCGCCAGGCGCTGGCGGAAGTCCCGTCGGCGGTCAATGTCGCGGACAACCCTTTCGGCGTTGCGATGTCCAGCCTGGCGGCAGCGGTTTTGCTCGCCCGGGTGGACGTTGAACCGATCTGTCAGGTCGTCACCCGCGACCGGAACCGGATCGCCATCCAATCCGATCTGCTCGGGGCGGCAGCCCTGGGAATCCGGAACATCCTCTGCCTTTCGGGTTACCATCAGACGTTGACGGACAACCCCGAGTCGGCAAACGTCTACGATCTCGACTCCACGCAGTTGGTCGCCCTCGTCGGGAAGATGCGCGACCGGGGAGAACTCCTGAACGGCGAGCCGATCAGCGGCCCCTTTCCGGTGGTTGTCGGCGCCGTCGCCAACCCCTGCCTGAAGCCTGTGGATCTCGGCATCATCCGGCTGATGCAGAAGGTCGAAGCCGGGGCGGATTTTATCCAGACCCATGCCGTGTTTGACGTCGAGGCGTTCGGGCTTTGGCTCGATGCGGTGAGAAAGGCCGGCATTACCGGCAAAACGGCCATCCTGGCCGGCGTTTTCCCGCTGGAGGGCGCCGAAGAAGCGGAAGGGCTCGCAAAGAAGTATACGGAGTTCCAGATCCCCGCACCCGTGATCGAACGATTGAAGGCCGCCGGAAACCGGGAAGCCCAAAAGAAGGAGGGCTTCGCGATTTGCGTCGAGACCATCGAAAAACTGAAGCGCATGAATGGCTTGCGCGGGATACACCTTCTTTCGGGTGGAAAAGAGGAGGCACTGCCGGCGATTCTGACCGCCGCCGGATTGTCCGGTAAACGATAGCAGGATGACGGAGAGTTGAACCATGCCGGAAAAATATCACATCACGACCAAGCCCGTCCCTCCCCGGCGTCCCCGCATCGGCAAGTACGGCATCGT
>CAYSSF010000121.1:5699-11902 GCA_964433455.1 uncultured Syntrophaceae bacterium | reverse complement strand
ATAATATGGGAAAATTTATGTCTCATTTTGAGATCCCGGCGGAAGAAAACGTTTTCGGCCTCGAGATGGTCTTTCATCGTTTGGATTTCAGAAAGTGCCGCTTTGAGTTCCGCCGTCCGCTCCTCCACTTGCCGTTCCAGCTCATCGTGAGCATTCCTTAAAGCCTCTGCCATCACTTTTTGTTCGGTGATATCGCGGATGTTGCACTGAATCACCTTGTGATGATCGACCAGGTGGAGATTGCTGATAAATTCGACATCCATGGGCTGCCCGCTTTTCGTCTCAAGCGGTAAATCCATGTAACGGGCATACCCATTGCGCTGCAATTCCGAAGAAACGGCCTTTGATGCCTCGATGTCTTTAAAGGCTCCGATTTCCCATAGTTTCTTCCCCACCAAATCCTCGCGCGAATAACCCAGCATTTCGATCAGGAATGGATTCGCATCCACCACCTGTCCTGTTCCGGCTTCGAGGATCAATATTCCATCCTGGGCGGTTTCAAAAAGGCGGCGGTATCTCGCTTCAGAACTTTTGAGCGCCTCCTCCATCTGCTTGTGTTCGGTGATGTCGCTCATCACTACACGGCTTACGAAAGCGCCGCCGGCTCCCTCCGCGGCATTCGCCTGTATTCGTCCCCAGAATGGGGCACCGTCCTTTCGCAACATCCTCAATTCGCATGTCTGCGGCATTCCCGTGTCAGCAAGCCGTTTATATTGGAGATAGTAGATGTCCTGATCTTCCTTCAGGATGAAGCGAGTGAAAAGTTGCTTGACGAGTGCGCCCCGTGTTGTGGCCAGCATGGTGGCGGCGATGAGGTTGGATTCCAGAATCAACCCCTTTTCGTTGACCGTGCAATAACCTACCGGGGCCAGATCGTACAGTTCCAAATAGCGCGTCCGCGACGCTTCCATTTCCTCCCGCGTTCTGCGCAGTTCCTCATTCTGCATCTCCAGCTCGATCTGATGCACCTGCAATTCGTGGAGCGCCCGCCGCACCTCATCAGGGGGCAGCATGTCCGGGGTTTCCGTTATCCCGGGAGCCTTCCGCCGGATGGTCTCCTCCGCCCGTTTGCGAAAATCGATGGAATCGACTTTTTTTACCTTCTTCACGGCCATTACGGCACCTCTTGTCTTCGTCGACCTTCCGCTCAGAGATTCCTGCTTTTTATATGGGCGTCTGATGAGGTTTCATGATTCCATTGGTAGAGTTAATCATAAGGGAGAAGGAGATGTCAAGAATGAAAAAGTTGGCGTCTCGACCGGGCGCGGATGGCGGAGGCTGGACCTTCCGCCTCGGTATGGCCCTCTTCCCGGTCATGGCGGACCTCCCCTGAATGGTGAAAACGCAACAGACCCAGGGAATGATCGCCTACATGAAAATCCGGCTGCGCCCCGGATCGTACGGTGGCCGGGAAAGGCGTATGGCCGGAATCGACTCCCCGTATACCTCGATCGCAAAACCGTCCGGAGCATCCGCATCGGCGGCGGAGAGATAACCCAAGGCGATCGTCTTCCCCACGGTATGGCCATAACCGCCGCTGGAAACCGCGCCTACGACCTTGCCGCGGCAGGCGATCGTCTCCCCGCCGGAAAGCAGGATCGGCCGGTCATGGTCCAGCGTAAAGCTGCAGAGTTTCCACTTCGCCCCTTCCTGTTGGATTTTACAAAGCGCTTCCCGCCCCTTGAAGGGTCCCTTGTCGAGGTGCACGGCAAAACCGATCCCGGCGTCGTAGGGGCTGTAGTCGGGAGAGAGCTCGGCGCCCCAGTATCGGTAGCCCTTTTCCAGCCGGAGCGAGTCGATCGCCCGGTACCCGGCGTTCCGGAGGCCGAGCTCCCGGCCGGCCTCCCAGAGCTCCTCGTAAAGGCGAGCGGCGTATTCCGGCGGGATATAGAGTTCGTAGCCCAGTTCACCGATATAGGTCACCCGGATCGCCAGCGCCGGAGCATAGCCGACGACGACCTCCCGGCATTGACTGAAGGGGAACCCTTCGTTGCCGAAGTCGTCGTCGGAAAGACGCATCAGCAGTTTGCGGGAGAGGGGTCCGCAGACGTTGATCATCGCAAAGGCGGAGGTCACATCGCGGAGCGAAACCGAGCCGTCCTTCGGCAGATGCCTTTTAAGCCACATGAAATCGTGCACCCCGAAGGCGGTTCCGGTGATCAGAAAAAATCGGTCTTCCGCAACCCGGGAGATGGTGACGTCCGCCTCGACGCCGCCGCGGTGGTTGCAGAACTGGGTATAGACGGTCGATCCCACGGGCCGGTCCACATTGCCCGCCGCCATTTCGTTCAGAAAGACCGTGGCCCCGGGTCCGGTTGCCTCGAACTTGCCAAAGGAGGTCTGATCGATCAGGACCACCGCTTCGCGGGCCGCCCGATGCTCGGCGGCCACGTGGTCGAACCAGTTCGGAATCCCGAAGGAGGGGGTCTCCTCGGGCGCCACACCGGACGGGGCGAACCAATTGGCCCTCTCCCAGCCGTATTTCGCGCCGTACACCGCCCCCTTCTCCTTCAGCAGGCCGTAGAGCGGCGAGCGCTTCACCCCCCGGGCCGAATCATGCTCCTCATGGGGCCAGGAGATGGTGTAATGCTTGCCGTAGATCTCTCGGGTCCGTTCCACATTGTACCGGAGGCTGCGGTGATGCTGCCCGAAGCGGCGGATGTCGAGGGGCCAGATGTTCAGGCTCGGCTCGCCTTCCACGATCCATTCGGCCACCATTCGCCCTGCCCCGCCGCCGGCGGCGATCCCGAAGGCGTTGAACCCTACCGCGACAAAGCAGTTGTCCCGCTCCGGCGCCGGCCCCAGCATGCAGTTGCCGTCGGGCGTGAACGCCTCCGGCCCGTTGACCAGGCGCGCAATCCCGGCCATTCCGAGGCAGGGCGTTCGCTTGACGGCCGCCTCGGAGATGGACTCGAAGTGGTCAAAATCCGGTTCCAGCAGTTCCTGGGTGAAGCCCTGGGGAATTCCATGTATCGCCCAAGGGATGCCGTCCCGTTCGTAACCGCCCATGACGAGCCCCCCGACCTCCTCCTTGTAGTAGAGAAGGCTGTCCTTGTCCCGCAGCGTCGGCAGGCCCGGCGGCAGCCCCTCGATCGCCTCGGTCACCAGGTACTGGTGCTGGAACGGAACCAGCGGGATGTTCACCCCCATCATCCGGCCGATCTCGCGCCCCCACATCCCTGCCGCATTGACCACCGTCTCGCACCGGATCGTCCCACGGTCGGTGACCACGGCGCAAATGCGGTTCCCCCTGATCTCGAAACCGGTGACCCGGGTCTTCAGTTCCACCGTGGCGCCGCGGTTCATCGCCCCCTTGGCGAGCGCCATGGTCAGGCCGCTCGGATCCGCCTGGCCGTCGGAGGGCATGAAGGCCGCACCGATGATCCCGTCCATGTCGAGGATCGGGAAGATCTTCAGCGCCTCGGAAGGGGTGATCATGTGCATCTCCAGGCCGAAGCTGCGCGCCGTGGTGGCCCCTTTCTTCAGCTCGAAGAGCCGATCCTCCGTGCTCGCCAGATGGAGACATCCGCAGCGCTTCCAGCCGGTGGTCAATCCCGTTTCCTCCTCCAGCGTCTCGTAGAGTCCGACGCTGTGCTGAAGCATCCGCGTCACGTTCCGGTGGGAGCGGAGCTGTCCCACCAGGCCCGCCGCGTGCCAGGTGGAACCGCTGGTCAATTCCCCCTTTTCCAGGATAACGACATCCGTCCATCCCATCTTCGTCAGGTGGTAGGCGATGCTGCACCCCACGATGCCGCCGCCGATAATGACAACCCGTGCACTGTCCCGCATATTTCACCTCTTCGACTGTAACGTAACGATTCAATGATGACAACGGAGTCGCCACTCACGTTGATGGCTCCGGACCGAACCTTCCCGTCAAGGCGGGGACGACCTCGAAAAGATCGCCGATGAGCCCGTAATCGCATTTGCTGAAAATGGGCGCATCGGCGTCGTTGTTGATGGCCACGATCACCTTCGATCTCTTCATGCCTGCGAAATGCTGAACGGAGCCGGAGATGCCGCAGGCGATGTACAGCCTGGGGCTGACCGTTTTTCCCGTCTGCCCCACCTGCATCGCGTGGGCGGCGAAGCCGGCATCCACCGCGGCCCGGGATGCCCCGACCGCCGCTCCGAGAACGGCTGCGCAGTCCCTCAGGATCTGAAAGTTTTCTTCAGACCCGAGGGCGCGACCGCCGGAAATGACAATCTCGGCCTCGGAAACGTCCGGTCCTCCGGCCGCGCCCTGCCTGCTTCCCCGGATCACCAGCCGCTTTGACGGCAGTATTGGGGCTGTGTAGGTCAGCATCTCGGCCTCACGGGGAGCGGCCGTTTCGGCGAAAATATTGGGGATGATCCCCAGGATCCAGGGCCGTCCGTTCAATTGAAGGGTTGCCGTCGTTCTTCCGGAGAAATGCGATTTCTGAACGATCCCGGATGAAAAATCGATCTCCAGGCACTCCAGAACGAGGGGCGCCCCTTTCAGAGAGGCCACCCGGGCCAGCATCTCCTTTCCGGCCTCGCCGGCAACCCCGAGGAGCGCATCCAATCGATACGCATCCAGGGCCAGGGCGAGCGCCCCGGCTTGCAGTTCCGGAAACGACGAGGGATTCGGCTCCGCCAGTTCGATGGTTACAATCTTATCCGCACCGTAATGTTGCAAAACCTCACGGCGCCCTTCCGAGGGAGCGCCGAACAAGAGCGCGTAAACCTCGTCTTCCCCACCCCGCCTGGCGACGGCCAGGGCGCCGAGATGGCCCTTTTTAACCGCCCCGTCCTTCTCCTCGATCAGAACGCCGATCCTCGCCATCGCCCCGAACCCATCCCCCCTACGCTATAAAACCTTGGCCTCTTCCCGAAGCAGGCGCAGCAACTCTTGCGCCATCGTTTGCGGATCGCCTTCCAGGATCCTCCCCCGGCCCCGGTCCGGAACCGGTTGAAGCCCGATCAGATCGACGGCATGACCGGCATTGGGGGTGTCGAGATCCGCGCTGTCGACAACCCTGATCTCTTTTTTCTTTGCCTTCATCATCCCCGGGAGGGTGGGACAGCGCGGCCGGTTCAACCCCTTGGCGGCGCCGACGACGCAGGGCATTGTCATCTCGATCACCTCGCGGAGACCCGCCTCCATCTCGCGCTCGACGGTGACCAGACTCCCAGCCAGCGAAAAGGCGACCACATTCACGACAACCGGCATATCGAAGAAAGCGGCCAGACGATAGGGAATCTGCATCCCCTCCGTATCGACCGACTGCTTTCCGGTAAAGATGAGATCGGGAGAGCCGTCCTGCCGGATGGCCTGCCCAAGCAAGTGGGCGGTCTCGATGCTATCCGCAAAATAGGTTTCCCTCTTTACGAGTATCCCGCGGTCGGCGCCCATCGCCAGGGCCGTACGGAGCGTCGCGGTGGCCGACTCCTTGCCGACCGTGACCACGATCACCTCGGAGTCGCCCTGCTGTTCGCAGACCTGCAGGGCCTGCTCCAGCGCGTACTCGTCGTAGGGATTCATGATAAACTTGACGGTCTCATCAAAGGCCATCCCACCCAGCGGCCGGATGTTGGCAGCGGTGTCGGGAACATGCTTGATACATACATAGATCTGCAACGTTATTTCTTACCGAAATAGTTCCGGACAAACCGGACGAACCGCTCATTTTCCTCGTCCACGCCGGGCGTCACCCGGAAATAGCCGTCTTTTCCGTGGATCGGTTTGATGCTCTTCAGGAAGATCCTCTCCATCTCCAGCCCCGCCGCCAGGATCTCCGCGGTGGTCTTTCCGGTCATCGTCGCGTCGATCAGCATGTAGTTGCCGTGCGCCGGATAAGGCTTAAGCCCAACCTTGACCAACTCCTCGGTGAAAATCGCCATCCAGCGGTTGTTGTGCTTCACCTTCGCGGCGACCTCCTCGGGGTTGTCAAGGATCGCCTCCGCGGCCGCCATCGCCATCAGGCTCACATTCCAGGGAAGAAACATGGCGTTGAAAGCCTTAACCATTTCCTCCGTTCCGACCACATATCCGAACCGGATTCCGGCGAAGCCGTAGGCCTTCGAAAAGGTGTGGGAGAGGAAGACCTGGGGATATTTCTTCAGCAGGAAGTCCTTGGAGGGGATTTCCGGGTGGTAGTCCAGATAGGCCTCATCGATGCACAGCGGAATCCCCGTCTCGCAGAAACGGATCAGGTCCTCGTCGTCGATGAAGACGCCCG
>CAYSSF010000121.1:2247-5689 GCA_964433455.1 uncultured Syntrophaceae bacterium | reverse complement strand
GGGGTTGATGACGAGCATCAGCTTGGTCTTGGGTGTAATCGCCTTCAGTATGGCGTCCGTGTCGTACTGGAGATCGTCCTTGCGCAGCGGCACGGAGACCACCTTCCCTCCGGCCAGTTCCGCCCGGGGAGGGAAAAGCTCAAACGTCGGCGTAGAGATGATGAACTCGTCGCCGGGCTGAAGGAAGATCCGCATCATGCAATCGATGATCTCCGATGAACCGTTGCACAGGCCGATATTGTCCGGTCCCAGGTTGTGCAACTTTCCCAGTTTGGTCCGCAACCGCAGCATGCTGTCCGGATAGCGGTTCCCTTTGGAGAGGATATCCACCACCGCCTTGATCACCTTCTCGGATGGGGGGAGCGGATTTTCATTGAGCATCAGGCGACCGTAATCGGGATTTGCCCAAGCCTTGTCCAGAATGCCGGTATTGTATTCCCGTGCGGTTGCCAACCATGGCACAAACCAGTCTTTTAACAGCTTCATCTCTCTCTCCTTTCATCGCTAACGTGAAAAATCTGCTATGCATTTACCCGCAAATTCGACCATATCTTCGGTAGCCTTCGAAAACTGCTGCGCCGTCTTCTGCAGCGATGGATGGGTGTTGTACTCATCTCGGGTATAGCCATCCTCTGCGTAGGCCCTTTCGAAATAGGGGATTTGCAACAGTTTGTCCAGAACATCTTTCGGGATCTCCCGGTCGATGCGGCCCTTTTCAAAAACGATCTTTTCCTGTCCCGGAAAATGGATCACCTCATCAATAAAAGCCGGTGGACAGGTGACCACGATGTCTGCACCCGCCTTCTCCTCCAGGTGCCAGAGCCTCAGCGCGCCATCCACGGTCGGACCGACGCGGAGCGAGCAGGAGAGGAGTTTGCTCGGGTAGTGGTTCTGCTTGATCAGGCGGTAGGCCTTTTTGAAGATGGCCAATTCCGCCAGACGGACATCCGCTTCGGAAAGCTCGATTCCCTTTTCCTTTCCGAAATCCCGCAATCCACCCAGGTCGCCGTAGCGGGCCTCCATGTGGGTGATCACCGACCGCCAGTGCGACAGATCCACGCCATTCTTTTTGGCTTTCGCCAGCCCCTTTTGCACCGACTTTGCACAGTCCATCAGTTGCGGAAGCACAAACGTCAGGGTGTTGTTGGTGGCAATTCCGCGGGAGGTCAGTTCCTCGATCACCTCGTATCCCTCTTTCGTGCCCGGCACCTTCACCATCACGTTGGGGTTGATCGTCACCAGATCCGCTGCTTGTTTCAACATCTTCTCCTTGTTGTGCAGATCACGCGGATCCACCTGTCCGGAGAGGTAGCCCTCGCGAAAGTTCGTCTTACGGAACAGCGGCAGGAACATATCGGAGCCCCGTTTGACGATCTCCTTGTAGAGAAGCCAGAAGAGGGACTCCTTGTCGATCCCGGGATAATTCTTGATCATCCCCGAGGCAACCTCTTTCCAGCAGGGCTCGTCATCCTTGATGGCCTGGAGAGAGAGGGCCGGGTTCGTCGTGATGCCGCGGAAAAGCGATGCCTCGGGATTCTCCAGATTGTACATGCGACAAAATTGGCGCTCCAGCATCTGCTGCTCCTCCGCATCCGCCTTGGAAAGCAGCTTCCGACACCAGTTCCCGAAAATAACCGGGGATGAATCCCACCAGATCTCCATACCGGGACTCACCTGAACCAGCCTCTCCAACAAGTTATTCTCCCTCATCTTATCCCCCTATGAATCCATATTTGGTTTATTGTGCTTAGATGTATATACAGGTCTTCCCCGAGAAAAACAAGCTTAATCCTCAATCAACTTGCAAATGATGATCCTTGATCAGGTAGCGACCCAGTTCGACCTCAAAAACGTATTTATCCCCCCGATAATAGGAGTGGAGGAGTTCGACAGGGATGTTGTTTTCGTCATAGGTCAGACTTTCCATGAAGAAGGCTGCCGTATTTTCCGGAACGCTCAGATAGGAGGCAACACGGCCCTTCAGATTCACCGCCTGGATCGTCTGGTCGGACCGGGCCAGCGTGACATTGAACCGTTCAAAGATGATCTGGTACATCGAACCAGTCAGATCCATTCCGAGAATTTCCTTGAAGGTATGATAGGGAAGATAGCTTTCTTCATAGATAAACGGCGTCTCGTTGCCTGTCCGAAGACGGCGAATGACCACGACCCTGCCGCTCGGCCCCAGAATCAATTTTCTGGCAACGGCCTCTTTCGCATCTTCCTCGCCCTGCTTGATGATTTTGGTATTCGCTTTGATGCCGAGCTCCCGCAAATCATCACTGAAACTGGAAATACTCTTGAGCCGGTGCTTGATCGCCAGCGGGGCCTCGGCGCAGACAAAGGTTCCCAGCCCCTTTTCCTTCCGAAGAATTCCGGCAGCCGTCAATTCGGAAATGGCCTGCCGAAGGGTGTTCCGGTTCACCTGGCAGATCCGGGCGAGTTCCACCTCCGAAGGCAGGATGCCTCCCTTTTCGTACCGCCCGGACTGGATCAGATCTTTGATCCAGCCGCTGATCTGGAGATACTTGGGGATCGGATTGTCCGGATCGATGATCTTCATCTCCCTTAAGCTCCTTGTTATTTGGTGGCGCTCATTCCCGAAAGTCCCGAACTGCCGGTGGTCAGGCGCATGATGATCAGAAACAGCGCAACGATCAACACCACCACCGTGCACATCGCGTTTGCACTCGCCGTGCGCCCATCCACATCGAGAAAGATGATCTCGATCGCGGCCAGCTTGATCTGTGCCGAAACCAGAAACAGCACGGCGCTGATCGTCGTCATGGATCGCATGAAGAAGAAGGTGGTCGTCGAGAGAAAGGCGACCTTGGAGAGCGGAAACACGATCTTGGTGAAGGTGGTGATCGGCCCCGCACCGAGGCTGACCGCCGCCTCTTCGACCGACTTGTCGATCTGCTTCAGATTCGCCGTCCCGGAGAGCACCCCCAGCGTGAAATTGGCAATCACGATGTTGATGATGATGATCCAGATGGTGCCGTAAATCAAAAAGTAGGGTTTGTTGAAGGCCAACACGTATCCCAGACCCAGAACCACCCCGGGGATGGCGGCCGGCAAAACCGACAGGGCGTAGAGAAGTTGCTCGCCCCTGGGTTTCTTCTTTTCGATGATATAGGCGGCCACCAGCGTGATGGAAGCCCCCACCACGGCCACTACGAGCGAGACCAGCAGGCTGGTCCAGATCGGGGCGTATTTGATGGCAATCATGTCGCGCACCGGTCCCGGATCCAGGACGCTGTTCCAGAAGGCGGTCCAGAACGGCACGCTCGCCCCGAGTGATGGAAAGTCAAAGTGTTTCAGGGTCAGTGAAAAATCGTATGGCCAGGTGTTGACGAAGGAGCCCAGGAAGACCGTAATGAAAACCAGCAGGATGCAGGCACAGATCAGCGTCGAGTATGCGGTGAACGCCCATTTCTTCAGC
>CAYSSF010000121.1:0-2237 GCA_964433455.1 uncultured Syntrophaceae bacterium | reverse complement strand
GATGAAGGGACGGGCCTGGCCGCTGATCATCGCATAGCTCTTGCGGGTCAGGTAGTAATTGATCGCGAAGGCCGTGATGGAGGGAACCAGCAGGATCACGCTGATGGTCGCCCCCAAGTCGAACCGCTGCATGCCGAAGACCTTGTTCACGATCTCCGTCGCGAGAACCGAATAGTCCCCTCCGATCACCACCGGGATGCCGAAGTCGGTGATCGTCAGGTTGAACGTGAGGGCCGCCGCGCTGGCGATCCCGTACTTCGCCGAAGGGAGGGTCACCTTGAAGAAGGTTTTCAGCGCCGAGGCCCCCAGACTCTGTGCAGCCTCGTCGAGGCGCGTGTCCACCGCGGAGAGCGTGGTATAAAGGATGAACAGTGCATTCGGAAAACAGTAGAGAATCTCTCCGACAATGATCCCCGTGGCGCCGTATATATTCCAGTCCGTTCCCAGAAGGTAGCGTGTAATGACCCCGTTGCGGCCGAACAGCAGAATGAGCGCGAGGGCCTGGATGATCGTCGGCGCAATGAGCGGCAGCGTGGAAACCGTGTAGAAAAAACCCTTGAAGGGCATGGTGGTTCGGGTAAGGCCGTAGGCAAACAGGAAGGCCAGCACCGTGGTGACGACCATGGTCACCAGGGATACAAACATGCTGTTGTAAAAAGAGCGGAAGATTCTGGGTTCGGAAAAATAATCGACGTAGTTTTGAAGGGTGAAAACCCCGTCCTTGAAGAAACTCAACCGGCAGATGTCCACTACCGGATAGAGCAGAAAAACGGCCAGAATGACGAGCAGAAACGCCATGATCACGCCGGTAAAGAGGCTGTCGGCGGAAAACCAGGTGGAGAATTTCTTTCCGGGAGGGTCGGCAGGGTTCATTTTTTACACCCTCCTTCCGGAAATACCAGAAAGGCCTCGGGTGGACAGTAGAGATAAACCTGATCCCCCTGCTTCAAGTCGCGCTGCTCAAACTCCTTTTCGATAATGTCGGAAATGATCTCCTCTCCGTCTACATGGATCAGGAGTCTTACGGCAGCGCCCTGAAAGACCACCACATCGATCCGTCCTGCCATCAGGTTCATCGGTTCGACGACCTGGGGGGAGACCCCCGTCTTGAACACCTCCACATTTTCCGGACGGATCGCCAGCGAAACCACCTCGTTCATCGTAGCGCCGTTCTGCGCGATCCTGATCTTCTTTCTGCCGGTATCGACAACATCATCTGTGCGGCGGCCTTCAAAAAAATTGGATGTCCCGACAAAATCCGCCACAAAGTTGCAGGTCGGGTTTTTGTAGATTTCAATCGGCCTGCCCACCTGCCGGAACTGTCCCTTTTCCATGACCACAACCCGATCGGCGATCGAGAGCGCTTCTTCCTGGTCGTGGGTCACATGGATCATGGTCTTCTTCAGCTCCTGCTGCAACCGCTTGATCTCCGCCCTGAGACGCAACCGGATCTTCGCGTCGAGGGCGCTCAGGGGTTCATCGAGGAGCAGCACCTGCGGATCAGGGGCGAGGGCCCTGACGAGGGCGACCCGCTGCTGCTGCCCGCCGCTCAATTGGGCAGGATAGAGGTTTCGCCAGTTTGACAAACCGATCAGGTCGAGCATCGCATCCACGCGCTCCGCAATGAACTTCTTCGGCATCTTCCTCATCTTCAAACCGAAGGCGATGTTCTCCTCCACGGTCATGTTCGGGAAAAGGGCGTAGGATTGAAAAACGATCCCGAACTCCCGTTTCTTGGGAATGAGGTCGTTGATCACGCGGTTGTTGAAGATCACGTTCCCTTCCGTAACCGTTTCAAACCCCGTGATCATCCTGAGCACCGTGGTTTTTCCGCAACCGCTGGGTCCCAGAAAACAGATGAACTCCCCTTCCCGAATCTCCAGATCGACATGATCCACGGCGGTAAGTCCCCCGTAGCGTTTCGTGAGATTTTCCAGCTTAAGGTCCCGTCCCATTGGCATCCCTCGCTTATAGATGTTGAGAGCTCTATACAGAACCCGGGATAAAAAAAACCATTCCGGTCATCCTGGTTGTGCAGGATGACCGGAATGCAACGGTTACTTGGAGAAGAGACCCTCCCACTTCTTCTTGATGGCCTCGCTGTTCTTGGCCTGCCAGGCGAAATCCATGGGATAGAGTTTGATTTCGGAGAGTTTGGGCAGATCCGGGCGGGAGGGAATCCCGGGAAGGGTCACACCGTGCTTGAATTTGGCATACTCTTTCATGGCGTTGTCCGT
>CAYSSF010000120.1:0-12147 GCA_964433455.1 uncultured Syntrophaceae bacterium | reverse complement strand
CCCACAAGTGGCAGGACGGCTACCCGAAGGCGGGGGTCGTCTACGGCTCCAAGGAGGGAGAGCACCCTTCGGAGCAGTTCCCCACAATGGCGGTCAGCCCCATCATGAGCGAGGCGATCCAGTGCGGTCAATGCCATGGTTTGGGACCGAATCTGGATCTTGATCAGCCGACCCAGTGCTGCACCTCCTACGGGAGCTATCTCTGGGCCTACAAGTCCGAGATGGGTCAGGATTCCTGCCAGGATTGCCACATGAAAAAGAGCAAACTCGGCCACAACATCCAGAGTTACCGGGACCCGGCGATGATCAAGGCGGCGGTTGACTTCAAGGTCGAGGCCTTCGGCTACCACTGGCGGGACAACACGGAGATCATGCCCAAGGCGGTGGTCAAGGTGGAAATGATCAACCGTTCCGGCCACTCCATCCCCGATGGGTGACCGACCCCCAACCGACTGGTTCTGTCGGTAATTGCAAAGACGAAAGACGGCAACGAGGTGTTCAACCAGGAGAAGATCTACATGCCGGTGCCGCAGCAGCTCGCCCGGGGCGACCGGATGGGGCGCGGCCCCTATGAGAAGAGCGGAATCATCGAGGATACGGGGCTTCCCCCCGGCAAACACGTCCACGAGCGTTTCGATATCTTCTACCCGATGGGTGACGTGGAGGAAAAGGGGAAGACCGTGAGCAAACCGCTGGCCTACGACCTCGACATCGAGGTCAAGCTCTGGTATCTGCCCTTCGGATCGATGAATGCCGATCCGTTTCTCTGGCAAGAGTTCAATAAGACGGTCAGCATCAGCAAGAAAGGGAAGTAACAGCTCTCGTCCTGCGGGTACGCAAACCGCATCTGTTGCAATGACCGGCGGATCAGATCCGCCGGTCATTTTTTAACGGAGAGCTTCAATAAACGGATTTGCCAATGGGGGGATATTTGATATAGAGTGCCGGGGCAGAGGAAAAACCATCCCCACGGACAGGCTGTGAAAAAAACGATGTTTTGTAACCTTCTCTCCTTGACGTTGCTTGCGCTGATTTTTCTTTCGGGCTGCACCCTCATGGACGGGCAGGCATCGACCTGCGAATCGTGCCACCGGGGCATTGAGCATGCCTCTGCCTCTCATCCTTCCTGTGTCTCCTGCCACGGCGGTGACGATCGGGCATCCGTCAAAGAGGTGAGTCATCGCGCCATGTTCGGCCCGAAAAATCCCGCCGACCCCGACCACTGGGGAAAGAGCTGCGGCGTCTGTCATCTCTACCAGTTGGGCCGTCTGCGCTCTAACCTGATGTACACGAATACAGGGATGATCAAGAATATTCAACAGACCTGGGAAGGAGAAAACGGGCGATTTTACGCCGGACGCGGCGACAGGGTCTTCGATGCACGAGGGAATGAATTCAATCTGGAAGATATCAGGGATCTGGATCACATCTCCGGTGAGTTATACCGCAAGTTCTGCTCCCTGTGCCATGTGGGGATCGAAGCCCCGGATGTCTACGGCGCCAGCCACGCCTCCGGTTGTGCGGCCTGCCATTTTCCTTACAACGATCGAGCGACGTACGAGGGGAAGGATCCGACCGTCAGGGGAAAAACTCCCTATTCCGCGACCCACCGGATGGAAAAGCTCCCCGACAATCAGGTCTGCCTCCGCTGCCACAATCGGAGCGGCCGGATTGCCCTCTCTTACCAGGGGCTCAATGACGGCAACAACTCCCTGGTGCCGACGAAAGACGGACTTCCCGGACCGGCGATCATCAGCGGCCCCCGCAATCTCACCCACATCGCCCCTGACGTTCATTTCGCCGCGGGCATGGACTGCATCGACTGCCATACCTCGCGGGATATCATGGGAGACGGCTATGCCTACGAGAACATGTACCTCCAGACCGAGATCAGTTGCGAGGACTGCCATGGCGGGGCCGATGTTCCCCGTTACCGGGAAATAACCCATGAGAACGACGAGGCGACGCGGGAATCGCGAAGTTATACAATCCGGATGCGGCCCGGGATGAAGATGATCCTGACTGCCAGGGGACGCCCCTATTCCAATGTTTTTCACCGGGACGGGCAGGTCCTTGTCCTGGGCAAGCGGAGCGGCAAACTGTTCAAGAGCAAGGTGATCACCGGTACGCCCGAGCATGCGGTGGTCGGGCACAGCCGGCTGGAATGCTATGCCTGCCATTCACGCACCGTTGCCCAGTGCTACGGCTGCCACACGAGATACGACAAGGGTAAGCCGGGAATCGACTACATCAGGGATGCGGTCACTCCCGGCCGCTTCAGCGAGACCGAGGATTACCGGATGCTTTACCCCTTTCCGCTGGCGGTGAACCAGCGGGGGCGGATATCTCCCGTGACACCCGGTTGCCAGACCTTTGTCACCGTTGTCGAGCCGGACGGAAGCGTCTCAAAGAACGAATACGTGACCAATTATAAAGGAAAGCAGCAGTTGCGCTTTGCCCCGTTCTACTCCCACAATACCGGGAAAAAGGCCGTCGGGTGCGGAGAATGTCACGGCAATCCCGCCTTTCTCGGTTTCGGCCAGCATGTGGTGGAGGGGGGCAGCATCAACGCCACCCTGATCTGTGAGAAATCGGCGGACAAGCCGCTCGACGGTTTTCTCACCCTGCGGAGAGGGAAGGTAACGGCCTTCTCCGCCATTACCCGGGAGAATTCCCGGCCGCTCAACGGCGAGGAGGTGCGCCGGACCCTGGCGGTCAACCTCTGTATCGTCTGTCACGACAAGGCCCGGGATCCCATCTACCGAAAGGAGCTCGATTATCGTGCGCTCGATGATGCTCTGCATCGCCGCCTGCTTACTGGCCGTTAACGCGGCAAGCGGCATTGCCGGTGAAAACTGCACGCTCTGCCACCCGGTTGCCCTCGAAGGCATCCATGCCGGATTGGCCTGTGCCTCCTGCCACGGGGAGAAGATGCACGCCATTGCCGATCCGGCGTCGGCGGCAGACGGTGCTGCTGGCTGCGTCGGGTGCCATAAGGGGTACGGCGCCCTATTCGATCATGCCATGGCCACCCGCAGTGGGGAAAAGCTCTTTATCGAACGAACCGTCGGCAGGAGTGATCGGGATTTTTTCCGGAAAAACTGCGATTCCTGCCACCTGCGCGGCTGCACGGACTGCCACGGGGGGGATGGGCACAACATCGCCAAGGCAACGGACAAGAGTTGTCTTGCCTGCCACAAGGGGTACTTCGTCGGGGCCGATTACTACGGCATGGCGCCCCGGGAGGACAGCCTCCGCTACCAGCGGGGGGCGGTTGCCTACGGAGAAACCTCCCTGAAGATGCTGCCCGATGTCCATGCCGAGGCGGGCATGGCCTGCGGGGCTTGCCACTCGATGAAGAGCCTCGCATCGGGTGCAAAGTCGTCCAGGAGGTGCATCGATTGTCATAAGGTGAAGGAAACCGTCATCGAACACCGGATCAGCGCCCATCGGGAAAAGCTGGAATGTTTCGCCTGTCATTCCGCCTGGACTCCCCAGGAGTACGGGACATTCTATCTCCGGTTCACCAACAGCCCGTCGCAGAAAGAGTACCGGGTCAGGAAAAACAGCGGCGAGTATGTGAAAAGCGCCTATCTCCGGAAGCAGGACGCCCCGCCCCTGGGGATCAACGCCGGCGGCAAGGTCAGCCCCATCCGGCCGGAGTTTATCCTGTATTATTCGGGCATCCGGAACGACCGGCCGGCGGGGACGGAGAATCGCCTGCTGGCGGCTGAATGGAGGGCCTTTTTCCCCCATACGGTGCGGCGCGGAACCGTCATGTGCGACGGGTGCCACGATAATCCCCGGCGTTTTATCCTGGAGAAGAAGGAAGATCGGATCTACCACCTGGAGGCCGACGGCATGACCCTCCCTTCATTCTGGGAGAGAACCGGCCAAAAGGTGGTGAACGGCGATTTTCTCCCCCTCGTCCGGCATGCGCGGATGTCGAAAAAAGGCCCGGCTTATTGGAAGGCATACCTGGAAAAATGGCAAGGATTGATCGATCACGTCGGAAGTTCATCGGCGCCATAATGCTCTTGCTGGCCGGGGTCTTTTCCCTCGGCAGATTCCTCCGGCCTGCGGTCCGGCAGAAGAAGACATTGCTCACCGTGGCAAGGGCTGCTATACCGAATAACGGGGCGCTGGTATACCGGGAAGCACGGGTGGCTCTCATCAGGGAAGCGGAGGAGATATACGCCCTCGATCTGGTCTGCACCCATTTGGGATGCACCGTTTCCGTGACGCCCCGGGAGCTTGTCTGCCCCTGCCACGGGAGCGTCTTCGATCGGCGGGGAAATGTCCTCAAGGGACCGGCGGACCGGCCGCTGGCACGGCATGCCGTGGAAATCCGGGGTGAGCAGGTCGTGGTGTTGCTGTAAAGGAGCATATTTGTGATCAAGGAATTTCTGAAGCACCTGTTTCCCCGGGTGGTTCTGAAGGGCAATCTGAGGATGACCTACACCTTCTGTCTGGGAGGCCTGGCTTTTACCTCATTTCTCCTCCTGGCGGCTTCCGGATTGCCGATGCTCTTCTATTACCAGCCTTTGCCTGACAAGGCGTTCAACTCCATCCTCTTCCTCGAATCCTCCGTCTGGGGGGGACTCTACCTGAGGAGCCTGCACCGGCTGGCATCGCACTGCTTCCTCGTGCTGATTTTTCTCCACACCCTGCGGGTCATTCTCACCGGGGCGTACCGGAAACCCCGCGAGATGAACTGGTTGATCGGTTTCATCCTGCTCTGCCTGGCCATCTTTGCCGCCTACACCGGCTATCTCCTCCCGATGGACCAGCTCAGCCTGTGGGCCACCCAGACGGGTATGGAGCTGGTCAACAGCACCTTCGTCGGGGGCACGGCGATCGGCATCCTCGTGCCCGACGGCGTGGGGCAGCCGATGGCACTGCTCCGGTTTTACATCCTGCATATCGTATTTGTGCCGGTGTCGCTCCTGCTCCTCTCCTTCCTCCATTTCTACCGCATCCGCAAAGATAAGGGGGCGCTGCCCTACCTATGAGACGCCTTCGTGAACAATTCGTCAAGAGTTCTCCTTATTTTTTCCGCCGTATAAAGCTGGCTATGGCGATTTTCGCGGGCGCAGTCCTTGTCCTGGCGGTCTTTATCACCGCCCCGCTCCAGGCGCCGGCGGATATCAGCCGGGTGCCGAACCCGGTGAAGTCGGCCTGGTTTCTCCTCTGGATTCAGGAATTGGTAAGCTACTCTTCATACTTTGCCTATCTGGTTGCCCTCCTCGCCTGCCTCTTTCTTGCCCTTCCCTGGCTGCCGCCGAACCGTGCGGCTGAAAAGGCGCGGTGGTTTCCCGGCGACCAGCTTTTGGTGAACGTCATGACGCTCCTTACGTTCGGCGCCATCATCGTCCTGACCATCGTTGCCATGTTTTTCAGGGGTAAAAATTGGGAATTTGTCGTACCTTTCTGATGGTGTTGGTGGCGCTTCTTCTCCTGCCCGGCGCCGCGGTCCCGGCCCGGCAGAGCGCCTGCCTTGCCTGCCACGAGCCGCATTATGCCGGGCTGGGGAGCTGCGTCGGCTGCCACCGGGGAAACGACCGCACCGACCGGAAGGAGATCGCCCACCATGACCTCATTGCCGGCAGGTTTGCGCACTTCACCATACCGGGGAGGCCGGTCGTGGACCGGGGGAAAAAGCTCGTGGAGGTACTGGCCTGCAGTCGCTGCCACATGTTCGGGGGAAAGGGGAACCGGCTGGCGGCCGACCTTGCAAGGCTGCCAGCCAACACGGCGCCGCAGGACATGTTTGATTCGATCAAATCACCGGTGCTCTTCATGCCGGACTTCCAGTGCGACGATATACAGATCACCGCTCTCGTGAACGCCATCCTGGCGGGGGGTGAACCGGCTGGCGAAAAGGTCGGAGAAGCGGCGCAGGTGGTCCATTTCGAGGATGAGCGACAGAGTAGAGATCATAGCTTTGTGAAGCATTGTAGCCCCTGCCACAAATCCCTGAGTGAAACATCCGGCGGACTGGGCAAGGGAGATATCGGGCCGAACCTGTCCGGGCTGTTTTCCGAATATTACCCCAAAGCATATCGTGATGCCGAGCCGTGGACCCCGGATCGGCTCGGAAAATGGCTGGAGAATCCGCGTCGCATCCGGGCCAATGCGCGCATGAAACCGGTTCCTCTTGCTGTCGACGAGCTTGAGATGCTGATGAGGACAATGCGGATCAGTCCTTGAGCGTATTCACAAATAGAGACTATCCTGGAAGCCCCGCCGCTCCAGTGTTGCATTTCATAAGATCGGTGATGTATCCCATAGTGGTAGTGTATTGGGATCCCGTTCCGCTTGCCCAGAATGAACTATTCAGGAAAACCGTTACTTGGGCCCCGATAAGGAGCTTTTTTGCTACAGAGCAAGCAAATGGGAGTAGCAGTTATGCTACCCTATTTCTGCCTGCCGGAACCATCTTTTTCCCGCAGGACATCCATTCCTTTTCAGTTCACTTACTACCAAGGAAAGTCGGGATGAGCCGCAGGCGACTGGAACTCTCCCACGGTATCGTTCACCCTTTGCAACATATGGATGCTGCTTTACAAATGCCGGCCCGTAATAGCGGGAAGGTCCCCGGTAGATATCCCACCCGCACTCATAAAAGATTTTACGACAGGTCTCCACGGCTTTCGCCCCTTCCTTCTTCGGTTTTTTCTTTTATATCCCGCGGATTGGCACCGACTTTAGCCCAGAAGAGGTTTGCGCCGGCAATTCCTCCCAGTGTGCAGGGCTCGTGCGTGCAATTGCCAAGGACCGTTCTGGGCATTCCCAATCTTGTGATCGCTACAATCTGGGCCATACGCAGTTCGCTGATCGATCCTCTTTTGGCGATCACCGTGCCGGGAATTCCTTCGAGGAGAAATTGCCCGACTTGGAATCCCAAAGGATCAGTTCCGATTTGTGAAACATTATGGGCATTTTTAAGATCGAATCCGTGGTTCTAACCGGATGTCGTGCCTCTTGAGACGTTTCCAGAGGGTGACCCGGCTTATCCCCAACAGACGGGCAGCCTCCTGTCGGTTGCCGCCTGTATCCCGGAGAATTCGGATCAGCTCTTCCTTGCGCGCCCGGTCGGGAACGTTCTCCTGTCGGCGGTAAGGCAGGCGCGGCACCTCCGCTTTCAGGGAGGGCAGGTGGTGAGGCGAAATAAGCTCTTCATGGCAGACGACGAAGGCGTATTCCAGTGCATTCATCAGTTCCCGGATGTTGCCGAGCCATGGAGCGGCAATCAGGATCTCCATCGCCTGCTCCGTTACCCCCTGAATCCTCTTCCCCGACCTCATCCGGATGGTCCTGATGAAATGGTCCACCAGCAACGGGATATCTTCCGGTCTTTCTCTAAGGGGCGGCAGATGGATCGGGATCACGTTCAACCGGTAGAAGAGGTCCTCCCTGAACCGCCCTTCCCGGCACATCGATTTGAGGTCCTGGTGGGTCGCGGCGATGACCCGCACGTCGACGGGAATCGGCGTCTGCTCGCCCACCCGTTCGATCTCCTTCTCCTGAAGCGCCCGGAGAAGTTTGATCTGCATCGCCAGCGGAACGTCGCCGATCTCATCCAGGAAAAGGACCCCCTTGTGCGCGGCTTCGAAGCGCCCTTTGCGGTCTCTGCCAGCGCCGGTAAACGCCCCTTTTACGTGGCCGAACAGCTCGCTCTCCAGGAGCGATTCGCTCAAGGCCGCACAACTCACCTTGACCAGGGCCCGCTTGCTTCTCCTGCCCAAACGATGAACGGCGTTCGCCGCCAGCTCTTTACCCGTCCCGCTCTCCCCGTAGATGATGATCGGAGCGTCTGATGCCGCGGCGTTGCGGATCAGTTCAAATACATCGACCATCTTCCCGCTTTTTCCGACAATTCCCTCAAAACTCTCCTGGGGCGACAGGAGGTCTTTCAATTCCCGGATCACCTCTTCTTTTTCCACAAGATCGGTAATGTCCGTGATGGTTTCGACCCCGCCTACCGTCGCGCCCTCGCCGTCTTTCAGGATAGCGGCGTTTTTCAGCACGTGAACCGTGGTGCCGTCCTTCTTCCGGAGCCGGCACCGGCTCCGGACCACCACCCCCGAGGTGAACAGATCGCAATTCCCTTTTATTCTTCCGTTTATATTTGAATTGTCGGGACAGCAGACGTTACAACCGAGGATCATGCAGGGTTGCCCCGCCAATGCCTTCTTGTCGTACCCGGTCATCTCCTCCAGCGCCCGATTTGACATAAGAATCGTGCAGCCGCTGTCAACAACGATGACGCCGTCCATCATGGTATCCACGATGGTTTCCCAGTATTGCCCGAAATGACCGTTGAGCATCTCTCTTCTCTCCCGCTTCCGTTGTTCCACCATAACAAGGCTCCCACCGATCGATCATTTTCATCAATGTTGATAAATGAACATTTGTTAATTATCAAGTGTTAATTTTATGTTAACATTTGCTCTTCCGTCAGGCAACAAAAAGGGGTTTTCTGCGGTAACATGTTGTATTTAGAATGATATTGTTTCCCGGTCCACTCTTGTACCGATGGCACTCGTTTTGCTCTTAACGGGCAACAACAAATAAGAGGAGGAAGTGTCTATGAAATGCAAGATCGTCATAGTTGCCGCCATCTTGGGAATGGCCGTGGCGTCAACCGCCCTGACGGCTCCGAATCATGCCGACTTCATCACCGGCCCCTTGAAGAGCGGCCCCGAGGCGACCGCGAAGTGCCTCGAATGTCACCGGAAACAGGCCGGAGATTTCATGAAAACGCCGCACTGGACCTGGTCGGAAGAACAGGTGGTCAACGGCCAGAAGCGGATGATCGGGAAGAAAAATGTGATCAACAATTTCTGCATTGCCGTTCCCTCAAACTGGGCTCGCTGTACGGTCTGCCACGCCGGTTACGGATACAAGGATGACAGTTACGACTTCACCAAGGCGGAGAACGTGGACTGCCTGGCCTGCCACGATACGACGGGAACCTATAAAAAAGTCTTCCCGGAGGTGGCGCCGGATCCCAAGATCGATCTGACCAAGGTGGCCCAAGGCGTCGGCAAAAGCTCCCGAAAAACATGCGGTTCATGCCACTTCTACGGCGGCGGCGGAGACCACATCAAGCACGGGGACCTCGACTCCTCGATGACCGATCCCACGGCGGAGATCGACGTCCACATGGGCGGCAAAGCCCAGATGGGCTGCACCGACTGCCACAAGACCAAGGATCACGTGATCCGGGGCGAGTCCCTGCTGGTTTCACAGGGGGACAAGCTCCGCGTGCAGTGCACCGATTGCCACGACAAGCCGGAGATTCACAAGAACGCGGCGCTGAACCGCCACGCCAAAAAGGTGGCCTGCCAGACCTGTCACATCCCGACCATCGCCAAGGCGCTGCCGACCAAGGTGTGGTGGGACTGGTCCAAGGCCGGCCAGGATCGCAAGCCGGAGAAGGACGCCTTCGGCATGGAGACCTACGCGAAGATCAAGGGGGAGTTCAAGTGGAACAAGGATTTCGCCCCTGAATACTTCTGGTACAATGGCAAGGTCGACCGGAACCTTCCCGGCGACAAGATCGATCCGAGCAGGGTGGTGGAGTTCAACCGTCCGCTGGGCGACCGCAACGATCCGAACGCGAAACTTTCCCCCTTCAAGGTGATGCGGGGAAAGCAGCCCTATGACGCCGGAAACAACATGATGGCCTATGTACACCTCTTCGGCGGTTACTGGAAACACTTCGACTGGGGGAAGGCAGTCGAGGACGGGATGAAAGCCGCCGGGATGCCGTACAGCGGCAAATACGGCTTCATCGAAACCCGCATGGTCTGGCGGGTTAACCACATGGTCATTCCCACGGCGAAGGCCCTCAAATGCATGGATTGCCACGGCGCCAAGGGACGTTTGGACTGGAAAGCCCTGGGCTATGACGGCGACCCGATGAAAAAAAAGTAACCGGTCTCAACGCCTGTGCGGGTTCCCCTTTCGGAGCAAGGGAACCCGCCGGGCGTGGAACCCTCTCCGCCATTTTCCCACTTTTGTCAGCCCATGGACGTGCGATGAAGGAATCCGGAGAGATGTCCTTCAAATTCGAAGATATGCACATCACCTTCACCAGGGCCTTGTCCATCAGTTTCCTGGAAATGGGCGGCCAGTTGGGCCTTGACATATAATGAGCATATGCTTATAATGCTTGTCAGGGAGTGCAACCATGACGAGACCGAAGTGCTGCCGTCAGATCGGCGTCATGCCGGGAAAGACGTGTTTCCAGCCGGAGGGAGCGACGCCTTTGTCTTTCGAAGTCGTGCTTTTAAGCCTCGACGAATACGAGGCGCTCCGCCTGGCCGACCTCGAAGGGTTGTATCAGGAGCAGGCGGCCTTCCGGATGAACATTTCGCGGCAGACCTTCGGCAGGATCGTCGAGGCGGCGCGCCGGAAGGTCGCCGATGTCCTCGTCAACGGGAAGATCCTGAAGATCGAAGGCGGTTCCGTTTCCATGAAGGCGGAAAAACCGGTCCGGTGTCCCCGCTGCCGGCGGCCATTGAGCCCCGATTGCAACAGGCGCAATGAAATGAGTTGCCCGCATTGCAGAGAGCATGCGTAAAATCAAACCATGAATAAGAAGGAGAAGATCATGAAAATCGCTTTACCATCACGTCAGAATCGTGTAGACGAACACTTCGGCCACTGTGAGTACTTTACGGTATTCACCGTCAATGAAAACCATGAAATCCTGTCGGAGGAAACGGTTTCCTCCCCGGAAAATTGCGGCTGCAAATCGAGCATCGCCCAGACGCTGGCGCAGATGGGCGTCAAAATGATGCTGGCCGGAAACATGGGGCAGGGGGCCGTCAATGTCTTAAACGGTTGCGGGATCGATGTGCTGAGGGGGTGCTCCGGCGAGGTGAAGGCGGTCGCCGAAGGCTGGCTTGCAGGAAACCTGACGGATTCAGGGATCGCCTGCGATCTGCACGAGCATGGATGCCATGAAGCCTGATGGATTCCGCATAAACCTCGAAAAAGGATTTCTCGTTCAGTGGGGATATCGGTGATCATGACCAAGGAAGAAAAGATTGAAGCCATAAAGCAGCGGGCGAGAAAGAATTTTACACGGGGGTACAATTGTGCGGAATGTGTAACCGAGGCGGTTCTCAGTGAGATTGACACGGGCCTTCCTCCGGAAGTCAAGAAAGTGGCCACGGGTTTCGGCGGGGGCGTCGGGCTCTTCGGCGATACCTGCGGGGCTATCGCAGGGGCAGTCATTGCTGTCGGCGCTGTACATGGCCGCAGCGCCCTGCCGGAGGGGGAAGGAAAAGAGGCGGTGAAAAAGTCGGCCAATCAATTATATGGGAAACCGGGACTTTATCGCCTTTTCAATCAGATCCCGAATCGATTCAAAGATAAATACGGTTTTACCCTGTGCCGGGATCTGACATCCAAATGGCAGGAGAGTTGGCTCTGTCGTGACCATGCCTTTCATTGCCGGGAGATTATCACGGATGCGGCGGCCATTGCCGCGGAACTGATCATGACCAAACGGGATGAGGCCGCATCCCGACCCTTTGGCAGCAATGTGGAAAACCTCAAGGATCCCGAAGCCGATCAATCCAGCAAGGTCACCTGAGGAACAGAACCGGGAGCAGGTTGCTCCTGATTGCATTGTCGCCCGGAACATACAGCCGTTCGCGCAGAGATCCGCCTTTGATCGCGCCCTTGCACCAAACCGAACTGCTTTGCCTGCGGAACCTGCATCGAAGTCTGTCCGACGGAGCCGATCCGGCCGGCCACCGGAGGGGAGAGTCTCCTCTCTTTTATTTGGCCTTGGCCCTCTCGATGATTTCGGCGATGCCCAGGACTTCCAGGGTCTCTTCCAGCTCCTCCGCCTTGATGGCGTCGGAGAGCATCTTGGCACAGCTCGGACATGCCACGGCGATGATGCGAGCCCCGGTGTCACGCGCTTCCCTGACGCGGACCCGCCCGGCGCTGTCCTCGCCCGCGCCCAGAATATCCGTAAAGAAGTTTCCGCCGCCCCCGCCGCAGCAAAAAGCGTTCAGGCCGCTCCGGTGCATCTCTGCCAGTTCGACGCCGGGGATGGCCTTCAGGACCTCCCGCGGGGGGCCATAGATCTGATTGTGCCGGCCCAGGTAACAGGGGTCATGG
>CAYSSF010000119.1:0-12275 GCA_964433455.1 uncultured Syntrophaceae bacterium | reverse complement strand
CCCGCCGGCAATACCTCCGAACATTTCTCCGGCAACACCTGGTCGAGGCGGGAATCGGAAACGTCTCCGAGGTCTTCGACGGGGACGCGCCCCACCAGGCGGGCGGCTGCATCGCCCAAGCATGGAGCGTCGCCGAACTGCTCCGCCTTTACACGCTGCTGAAAGACCGGTAACCACCGGCTGTTCTTTCCGGTTCGTCCGGTTCTTGCGAATTCTCTGATTTGAAAAGGCATCTGCCTTCAGCCCGGCGTTGCTTCCGCGTGCGGCCTGCACCCGGCAAGGGCGACGGCACGTGAAAAGGAGAATGCGGCATGGATAGACGCCATGTGGTCATCGATCTCGAAACGACCGGACTGTCGCCGCGACAAGGCCACCGGGTCATCGAGATCGGCGCGGTCGCCGTCGAAAACGGCGCCGTCGTCGGGGAATTCACGACCCTGATCGACGCCGGGGTCCCGGTCCCGCCCGTCGTGCAGGCGATCCACGGCATCACCGACGAGATGCTCGCCGGCCAGCCCAAACCCGAGGAGATCCTCCCGCTCTTCCGTGCTTTCATTGCGGACAGCATCCTGGTGGCCCACAACGCCGCCTTCGACGTCCGCTTCCTCCGCCACGAGTTCGCCCGACTGAAGATGGGCCTCCCCAACCGGCACGTCTGCACGCTGGAGATGTGCCGCCTCCGCTTCCCCCGCCTGCCGGACCGCACGCTGGAGACGGTTTATCTGCACCTATTCCAGGAAGCCGCCTTCATCCGGCAGAACCACCGCGCACTCGACGACGCCCGGATGACGGCAAAGATCTGGCTGAAGCTGACAGGAGGATGATATGGCGATAGACGGGTGGTATCGTAAAATACGATACATGACAGGTAGTTCCCATCTTGAAATCACAGACTGCGACTTCAAGATGTAGTCCACCGAACACGGGTTTTGTATTCCGGTTAAGGAAAAGGAGAATCATGATGGATGAACACCATTTGATCGTCTCTATTGCGGATATTGAAGGCCGCATCTTTCTTATCCGCGGCCATAAAGTCATGCTCAGCATGGATTTGTCGGAGCTTTACGAAGTGGAACCAAAAGTGCTCATGCAGGCTGTAAAACGAAACGCTGAGCGCTTTCCGCTTGATTTCATGTTTCAGTTGACATTACAGGAATTTACAAACTTGAAGTCACAAATTGTGACTTCAAGTTGGGGCGGCATTCGTCGAGCCATGCCCTACGCCTTTACGGAGCAAGGAGTGGCCATGCTGTCCGGTGTTTTGAACAGTCCACGTGCCATCCGGGTGAACATTGAAATCATGCGGGCCTTTGTCCGAATTCGCCAGATGCTTGCCGGCAATAAAGATCTGGCCCGCAGGCTTGACGACTTGGAAAACAAATACGACCAGCAATTCAGAATCGTTTTCGACGCTATCCGCGAGATGATGGTCCCGCTAACCAAGCCGCGCCCGAAGATAGGCTTTGAGGGGAAGGGTGGACAGACCGACAGCAAATGAGGTAATATTGAACAAGATCATTTTGGAATTAGGAGGTGAATCGCCACATGAATGACCACTATAATATCAAAATGGAAGTTTCAGGAAAAACAGCAATGTGGACAAGACCGGACACTGGAGCCACGCCTGTTAGTTATCCTGTGCCATCATGGTCAGCAGCAAAGGGAATCTTTGAAGCTGTCGTGCGTTTGAAGAACACAATTATCATCCCGACTGCCGTCGAGATCTGTTCCCCCATTGTTTACCATGACTACACAACCAATTATGGCGGTCCCCTTAGAAAGCCAGAACAAATCACGAAAAATGTTGCCTTTCAGCACAAGGCCACCGTCTTGATCAATGTCTGTTATCGCTTATACGCAAAAATCGAGGACTTTAAATACATTCCCCAAAGCCTCGCAGAGGCTTCGCTTCTTGCCGGTGCCAACTCTCGTCATTACTGTCAGGAGGTATTCTATCGCCGGCTAAAGACCGGTAGATTTCACGATACGCCCTGCCTGGGATGGCGGGAATTTGTTCCCGATTACATAGGAACATTCCGCGATAATACACAAGTTGAGATATCCCTCAATGAGGAATTATCATCCTTTCTGTATTGCGTGTTCGATTTGGAGACCGGTGCCCGTAATCCTCGGTATGTACAAAATCTAAATGGGCGGCGGATCGTCAACGGGAGGTTGGAATATGCTGAATGAATGGATCGAAATCCACCCCATCTTAAAGAAAATGAGTTGTGATCTAGGCGAATCGCATCCAAGCTTTAAACGATGCCCCAATAAAAAAGGATTTATGATTTATTTGGATAAAGCCGGTCATGTTGAGGATGTGGACATTCCAGATTTCAGCATGGAATCCGTCTATAGATGGCAAACAGGCAAAAAAGATCCGGCATTCCCAGTTTTCAATGGAAGAGCTTTCTATGAGGTAACTTGTGATCCATCTTTGATTCCATCATGGATAGTAGTGAAATCATTCAAAGAAAAAAACGTAACGAAACCTAAGAAAGGGAAGGCTAGCAAAAGTGATAACGATAGCATCGATGAATCCAATTTGCAGGCCTTCCTCAATAGCTGCAATGATCTCTGGGCAGAAGACCTGCCATGGATCGAAAGATGTCTTAAGGAACTGCCACAAGAGCTTCAAACTATCTTGAAAATATCAGGTGAAGAACCGGCTGGATACAAGGCCTATGAGGAGTTGGTTAGGAGATCAGCAAGATGTTGCGGTTTAAATGAATTTCGAGGGGAAATTAGGGCCGCGCTTTTACAGAAGTTGCAGGATACAAGGAAGAAGGAATATGCAGAGGTTTTATTTGCCCTGAAAAAAGAAGGGAAAAAGAAAGGGCGCGGAAAGGAGCACGGGAGGGATTTCCTTTTTCTCCTGACGATCAAGGATTGGGATAATCCTGAATACGGTGAGAACCGCTATCCGCCTTATCATTATACCTTTCAATCATGGATGGCCAAAACCTTTGAAAAGCACGCCAATACGGTGTTTAGCCCGACAGGCGTTAAGGACGCCTTTGGTGAGGACGATGCAGGTGCGCAGGAGGACTATGACGATGTCAATGCTGCCGGCCTAGGACAAATCAAGTTGTTTGCTGCAAATGAGGACATCCCTTGTCTTGCCAGATATGGCCACATCGGCGCGAAGACATTCTCTGCCGGGCGTGATGCCAGAGAAAAGGCACGAAAAACTTTGGAATACACACTCCATAGGGACCGGGAGGGAATAACCTGGAAGGGCCTCAGAAAATATGAAAACCGCAACACCGTCGCTTTTGCTTACTGCACCGCCCTCAAAGACGCTAATATCATACAAGTATTCGACAGTGATGACACAGAGGATAATCAAAACATCTATATTAGTGAAGCCGCTACATCAACTGCATTGAAGGCACTCGACGGGATAATCGAAAGTGCATCTGATGTGAAGATCGTAATCGGCATCATTTCAGCAGTGGATAAAGGCAATACAAAGATACTTTCATCTCGGCATTACCCTGTTGCCCGATATATGGCAGGCGCAAAAGACTGGCAAAAAGGCTGTGCAAACATCCCGGATGTAATTCTGCCATGGTTTTATTTGAAAGGAGGAAAAACGATTAAAGGCGCCATACCCTTGTATCCTACGCGGGCCGTCTGGTTACTGAATAGTGCATGGAAACAAAACGGGGAGATGCAAGGTAATCAGAAAGTGCCTATCTCCAGACGGTTCTCATCATCTGATGCTCTAGATTTTCTCTTTGAAGAGAATGAAACGATTCAAGAGAGAATCGACAACGGCCTTTCGGCAATTGTGGAAAAAAGTGTCCATACCCTGATTGCAGCGCGACTAAAGGCAATTTTTGATCGCTATCAACCTGGCAATAAACTGAAGTTCCATAACAACAAAATACTGCACATGCTTCCCACACTTTACGGGCTGCTTCTTCACAAGAAAGGAATCAGAAAGGAGGATTATATGAAAGAGAGTATCTTTAATCTTGGACGTCTGTTCGCGGTGGCTGATCGACTTCACATCTTGTATTCACAAGACGTGAGGCAAGGCGACATCCCGTTGAGACTCATCGGAAATGACCAGATCTCCCCTGCCCTGCAAAACCCACAGGAGGCGTTTGTCGCCCTTGGCAAGCGTCTTATGCACCCGTACATTTCCTGGGCAAAGAGAAGCCAAAATGAGACAACTCCATTTGGCAAAGAAGTCGGCTGGTGCTTATGGGACATCACAAAGCACACACAGCTGTTAGCGGATGAGGTTTTTCCCGAAGAGATAAACGATGCGGACAGAGCAAAACTGATTCTTGGGTATCTGTCCTATGGCGCTAAAATCAAGGATAGCGGTAACGATAATCCAGAAATAAATGAGAAAACCAAGGAGGAGGCATTATGAATACGAACGACACAGATATTAAAAGGGCAACGGGTTTGATTATTGTTGAAGTTCGCAACTCCAATCCGAATGGCGATCCGGAGCGTGATGGGGCGCCCCGTCGCCGCAGGGGAGACATTGGGGAAATTTCGCCGGTGTCGGTTAAGAGGAAGATGAGGGATCTTGTTGCAAACAAAGAAGGACCGATATGGCTCTATCTACAGAAGAAGTTTACGCTCGATGGAGCACGATTCGATATCCTGGAAGAGCGTGGTAGACCACGGGCCGCTATAAAGAAAATGATCGTCGACGACAAAGACAAGGCCATTGAAAACAAAGAATTCGTCAAGCAGTACTGGGATGGTCGCGTCTTTGGAAACACATTCCTGGAGGAGGCAGAAGGTGAATCAGCAGAGGATAGATCCGTAGCAACTCCTGAAATAACACCTGGCAAAGACGCAAAGAAAAAATCCGCAGAAGCCCTTGCCCTCAAGAATAACGTAAAAACCGGTGTGGTTCATTTCGGCCTTGGCCTTTCGGTGGCCCCAGTTACGGTTCGCACAGATTTCACCCTGACCAACAAATCGGGTGTGCAGGCAGATAAGACATCGGGTATGGCCCCCGGGGCCTTCAAGTTTGTTGAGCACGGAATTTATGCCATTCCGTTTTTTGTCAACCCGACACAGGCAAGTAAAACAGGGTGTAAGAGAGAAGATGTCGATGTTGCCCTTGAATTAATTCCCTATGTGTACTCTCACAACCGGTCCCTGGTTCGTACACAAGTAGAGGTGCTTCATGCGTGGTATGTAGAACATAATAACCAGAAAGGTTCATACAATGATTTTGATCTGATTGACGCTCTCATGCCGAAAAAAACTGAAGCCGGAAACAAGCCATCTGCATCACGGAGTGAATACAATATCCCAAATCCCAATGATGACAAATACAAGAAGACGTTTGAAAAGTTCGATGGCAAGGTAGTGGGCTTCCGTGATTTGATGGACCTCATGAGGTAGTAGAGCATGGCACACACGGAACTACTTGCACACAGTGCAAGATTTGGGCGTCCGGAACAATCTTACAGAGACCATATTTCCGAGGTTGTGAGGAGAGCGGTGCAAAATGCCGTAGGTGCCGCTCTTTACTCACCCCATGGCGATCTCCTTTTATCAACTGTGCGTGCTGCTGCATTTTACCATGATTTGGGCAAACTTGATGATGCCAACCAAAAGGTTCTTCGAGGGAAGAAAAAAACACATCTGCCGATTAATCATTGCGATGCCGGAGCAGCTTACCTTCTGCAAATGAAGGCTATTTTACCGGCGTTATGTGTTCTTTCACACCATCGCCCTGGCTTGCCATCCATACCGGATGAAAATTCCAAGGTGCATAAATTCAGAGTGCGCAGTCCTGCAAGCAATAGGGGAAAATCGGTACAAGAAGTAACAGATGAAAATCTGGCCGATTACATCCATAGCCACAATGCTGAAATGGGGATTGCCTTAGACTATCCGGATAAAACTGCGCCAGGGCAATCCTTCCTCAGATTTGCTCTGTCCTGTTTAGTTGATGCTGACCATGCCGATACGGCTGGGCATTATGGAAACAGAGTCGAGATTGAAGCAATTCATCTTGCGCCTGAACATAGACTTGCCCGTCTCGACGCCTATATCAATTCATTACCCACGGGAAATGCAACATCAGAGAGAAATGAAATTAGGCAAATATTTTATCGAATCTGTCGGGAAACGCCCAAGTCACGGGGTCTTTATTCCTGCAGCATGCCGGTTGGTACAGGAAAAACAACATCAGTAATGGCCAATCTCCTGATGGTTGCGAATCGTTTCAACCTTCGTAAGATAATTGTCGTTTTACCTTTCACGAACATTATCGACCAGTCTGTGAATGCATACCGAAAATCTCTATTATTGAACAATGAAAAACCCGAAGCTGTCGTTGCGGCGCATCATCACCGTGCGGAATATGAAGACCCTAACCTTATGGCAGCATCGTTCCTCTGGGACTTGCCTATAACAGTGACAACGGCTGTTCAGTTTTTTGAAACACTCGCATCGAACTGGCCTGCAAGTCTCCGAAAGCTTCACAATCTTGCCGGTTCAGCTATTTTCATTGATGAGGCGCATGCGGCCCTACCTTCTCATTTATGGCCACAGGCATGGCGATGGTTACAAGATTTGGTGAAAAACTGGGGCTGCCATATCGTGCTTGGTTCTGGTTCGCTCGCCCGTTTTTGGGAACTCCCGGAATTTTCGGAAAATGATGTAATTGTACCTGAAATTGCCGGAGAAGAACTTTACAAAAAAGCCATAGAGCTGGAGAGAAACCGGGTCATATACCCGCCACCTATCGATGAACCAATGGGGATCGATGAGCTTTGCACATGGGTACGGACTTTACAGGGGCCAAGGATTGTTGTCATGAATACTGTGCAATCGGCAGCAGCATTGGCTCAAAAGCTATTTGATGTAAGCGGGGATAGTGCCGTTGAGCATATATCAACCGCACTGACTTCTGAGCATAGAGCCTCTACTTTGGATCGTGTAAAAGCGCGTCTACTAAATAAAGATGATAAAGATTGGACGCTTATTGCCACGTCCTGCGCGGAAGCCGGTCTTGATTTCTCTTTCCGTACCGCAGCGCGGGAAATCTGTAGTCTAGCGAGCCTGATTCAGATCGCGGGTCGAGTCAATAGGCAGTGCGAGTATGGAGCAAACTGCGAAGTTTGGAGTTTCCGAATAAGGGAGGATGGCTTCCTAAAAACGCATCCGGCATTTAAGACGTCGGCCAAAGTTCTTGAGCAGTTTTATGATATTCATAAAGTTAATCCAGATTCCTGCACGGAGGCAATGAAGAAAGAAGTCCGGGAAAAGAATAATGGGATGGCAAAAGACGACCCCATTGTCATAGCTGAGAAGGCAGGAAAATTCCCGGAAGTGGTGGAATTGTTCAAGGTTATAGAAGAGGGCAAAGTATTCACGGTCGTAATTGATCCTGATCTAAAAGATCGAATCGAAGCCAGAGAAAAGCCCTCAAGAGAAGACATACAAAAACATACCGTAAGAATGAGAATAAACCTCATTCGTGCTTTGGGGTTGTCAAATATCGGAGGCTATGAGGAAATTTTCTATTGTTATCCTGAATACTATGATGAATTCATTGGTTATATGAAGGGTATTCTGCAGATGAATTCTGTTTCGCAAAAAGGTGGATTTGGGTGAATTCATCAGGGGGACAATATTGGCGATATGAACCCTTCGTATTTAAGTTATACGGAAAACTGTCGAAGTTCCTAAAGATCAATCATATGTATGTGGGCACATGAGGAATAAAGGAAATTCTTGATAGTATATTGAAAGGCCGCACCCATGAAAAGAAAGAACAGGCGTAACTGGGGTACAATTTGTACCCCCTAAAATTGTTGCGCCTGATGGAAAGGATGAGGGAGGCAAAATGAGCCAACACCGAAGGCGCTTTCCACATCATCCAATCCGCTTCTACAAGAATATCTGCTTGGGAACTGCGTCGTTGAATGCCGCAAAACCTGGAAGGGTGATCACATGAAATCATTAGAGCGCAGTTTTCTTGAGAGTCAGGCTGTTCCACTGGAATTTGCCGGGACACTGCGCCTGTTAGGTGAATATCACGGCAAGCAGGAGCTCTACACACGGCAGACGCCCCAAGTACTGAACACCCTGAAGCAGGTCGCCATGATTCAGAGCGCCGAATCGTCAAACCGGATCGAAGGGGTCCTTGTCGAGGAAAAGCGATTGAAGCCCCTTCTGGAGAAAGAGGCTGCGCCCAAAAATCGTTCGGAGGCTGAGGTTATCGGGTATAAGAACGTCCTCTCGCGAATTCATACGGCTCATGGACATTTCCCCATCACACCGGAAACGATCCTGAAGATTCATCAAGATATGTTCAGCCGCACCGATCTTCCCGCCGGGAGATGGAAGAATCGGGATAATACCATTGAAGAAAGACTTCCCGATGGTCGCTGGATCACGCGATACGTGCCGGTCACGGCCCGTGAAACGCCGTATTACATGAATGAGCTTTGCGGCCGCTTTAACATCTTGTGTGAAGAAGGTCGGATAGACCGCCTCCTGTTGATTCACGCCTTTGTGCTTGATTTTCTCTGCATCCATCCTTTTACCGACGGCAACGGAAGGGTATCCAGGCTGCTTACCGTCTTGATGCTCCATCAGAGCGGTTACGACGTGAGCCGGTACATCAGCCTTGAGCGATTGATCGAGGAGAGCAAAGAGAGCTATTACAACGTCCTGAATCGTGCTTCGGAAAGATGGCATGAAGGTGGGCACGCAATACTTCCCTGGTGGGAATTTTGCCTTGGTATTTTGATTGCCGCTTATAAAGAATTCGATGCCCGCGTGGGCATGATCCGCTCAAGCCGGGGGGCGAAAACGGCCTGGGTGAGGGATGCCATCGGGCAACTTCCCGAAGAGTTCGGCGTGGGAGAACTTGTCCATGCCTGCTCCGGGGTCAGCCGTCCCATGATTCGAGTCGTATTGGAGGCGCTTCGCAAGGAAGGGAAGCTGGTAGTTCTGGGAACCGGGCGCGGGGCAAAATGGCGGAAACGCGATAATATCCAATAAACGTGACAATGAACATGATAACAACCGCGAATTAGGTAACAACGAAACAATATGGGTAATAAATTAGGTAACGAGTGACGACATGTACAGCCCGGAAGATCTCATTCAGCTTTCCGCCTTGCAGCATATGGTGTTCTGTGAGCGCCAGTGCGCGCTCATCCACATCGAACAGATATGGACAGAGAGCGGGCGCACCGCCGAGGGGCGGATCATGCACGAACACGTGCACGACGAAAGCCGGGAATCCCGGGGCAACGTCAGGATCGACTACGGCGTGTCTCTCCGGTCGCTCCGTCTCGGGCTGATCGGGAAGGCCGATGTCGTGGAGTTCCACCGCCGGCAGGATGGCTCCTGGCTTCCCTTCCCCGTGGAGTACAAGCGGGGAAAGCCCAAGGCAGACGACTGTGACAAGGTCCAACTCTGCGCCCAGGCGATCTGCCTGGAGGAGATGCTTTCCACGTCGATCCCGGCGGGAGCACTTTTCTATGGCCAAACCCGGCGCCGACTTGATGTCGTCTTCGACGAGGCCCTGCGGCATGAAACCGAAGAAGCGGCCTGTCGGGCACGCGATCTGATCGCCTCCGGCCGAACGCCCCCGCCTGTCTATGAAAAGCGGTGTGAGAGCTGTTCGCTGATGGCCGACTGCCTGCCGAAGACGATCCAGAAGCAGCGGTCGGTGAAGAATTACCTGATGCGCATTCTGGCGGCACCATAGAGAACATACTTGCGGAAAAACGATAGCATAGGACACCAGTTTATATGAAAATGCCCCTTTCCTTGTATCCCTCCCCCTTGACGGGGGAGGGAAGGGTGGGGGTGATTTTCATCCTTCGTTGTGCCCGCATCGGGCATGGGAGTTATCCGGAAATTCCGGACAAGTGCTAAGGGGGTTTTATGGAAACAAAGATCGCTCTTTTTCGAGGACGGGGAGTCCGCAAGACGTTGAATGAAAACGAGTGGTGGTTTGTGGTTGAAGATGTAGTACTCGCGCTGATCGACTCGAAGGATTCCAAACAATACATTCAACGCCTGAAACAACGGGACCCTGAATTGGGCAAAGGGTGGGTACAAATTGTACATACCCTTTCCATCGAAACCGAAGGCGGGAAAACCTGCGGGATCACATGACCGACCTGGAAAAGAAAACCGGAAAGCCGGAAACGGCTGAGACGGTAAAAACCGGGAGGCATGCACATGGCCAATGAGGCTCAGAAAACCGAGCATTCCGGCCCGAAGAAAGGGCGCGGCGCTTACTGGGGCCGGAAAAAGGATGCCAAGAAGGAATCCAACAGGGTCCGGCGTGAGGCTGACAAGACCGACTCATATCCGGAATCTGATTCTGATAGCGAATTGGGTAATCACCGCTAATATAGGTAATAAATTGGGTAACAGACGAAAAATGACCTGACGATGGCTACGGGGGAACCATGAAGAAGCATCTCAATACCCTGTTCGTCACAACGCAGGGCGCCTACCTCGCCAAAGAGGGGGAGACGATCGTCGTCAAGGTGGAGCGGGAGGTTCGCCTCCGCCTTCCCGTCCACACGATCGGCGGCATTGTCTGCTTCGGGAACGTCTCATGCAGCCCGTTCCTGATGGGCTTCTGCGCCGAAAACGGCGTCGGCATCAGCTTTTTAACGGAGCACGGTCGCTTCCTGGCTCGGGTTCAGGGCCCGGTCTCCGGAAACGTCCTTCTCCGCCGGGAACAATACCGGCGGGCAGATGACCCGCAGACCTCCGCCGACATCGCCCGGGCATTCCTGACCGGAAAGATCGCCAACAGCCGGACAGTCCTTCAGCGGGCGCTACGGGACCATGCGGAAAAGATGGCCACGGATCAGGTGAGTTTCGCCGTGAAGCGCCTGAGCAACCATCTCGATCTTCTGACTCAGGACAAACCTCTCGACATCCTCCGCGGCTTCGAGGGAGACGCTGCTCACATCTATTTCAGCGTCTTCGACCACCTGATCGTGGCCCAAAAGGAGGAGTTTTCCTTCCAGGAGCGGAACCGCCGGCCACCTTTGGACAACGTCAACGCGCTGCTCTCCTTCGTTTACACGCTCCTTGTCCACGACATCCGCTCGGCGCTGGAGACAGTGGGACTCGACCCAGCAGTGGGATTCCTCCACCGGGACCGCCCCGGACGGCCCAGCCTCGCCCTCGATCTGATGGAGGAATTCCGCCCCTTCCTGGCGGACCGGCTAGCGCTTTCCCTGATCAATCTCCGTCAGGTCCAGGGAAAGGGATTTCAGAAATCGGATTCCGGTGCGGTTCTGATGACGGATGAGACCCGCAAAACGCTCCTGGTAGCGTACCAGGAGAGAAAGCAGGAGGAGATCCTGCACCCGTTCCTGGACGAAAAGGTTACGATCGGCCTGCTGTTTCACACGCAAGCCCTGCTGATGGCGCGGTATCTGCGGGGAGATCTCGACGGGTATCCGCCGTTTATCTGGAAGTGAGGAGGCACCATGCTTGTTCTCGTCAGTTACGATGTCGCCACCGCCGTTCCGGCAGGACAGCGGCGCCTGCATCGAGTAGCCAAGACCTGCCAGAATTACGGCCAGCGGGTGCAATACTCTGTTTTTGAGTGCATCGTCGATCCGGCGCAATGGGCGATGCTGCGCCAGAAACTGATTGATGAGATCAATCCGAAAGAGGATAGCTTGCGTTTCTACTTTCTCGGGTCGAACTGGAAGCACCGCGTCGAACATATCGGAGCGAAAAAAGCGCTGGATCAAGAGGGTCCGTTGATCGCCTGACGGTCCCGCGCGAACCCCAAGTGGACATGATTTTCCAGGAGGCTTCGCAGAATTGATAACAGTTTGTTTTCAAGTTACTTTTTTTGACGTTCTGTGACAATTGAATATCGAGAGGGCTTTCTCAAGGTATGTACGCGGAATAGAGTAATTTTAAGATGTGTTTTTGGTAAGTTGTAAGATGTACGTCGCCCCCCGCGCGGGGGCGTGGATTGAAATGTCGATTCCGGGATCACGTACAATGGCGCGGCCACGTCGCCCCCCGCGCGGGGGCGTGGATTGAAATGGATCATGGATAACGACACCCATGCATGGTGGGAGGTCGCCCCCCGCGCGGGGGCGTGGATTGAAATAGACTTTTCCGGACCAGATACGCCTTCATCATAGTCGCCCCCCGCGCGGGGGCGTGGATTGAAATAACCAAGTGGCGGGATATGGGATGTATCTGCCGTTGGTCGCCCCCCGCGCGGGGGCGTGGATTGAAATAACGGATCAACGACCAAGAACCAGACGCCG
>CAYSSF010000118.1:0-12364 GCA_964433455.1 uncultured Syntrophaceae bacterium | reverse complement strand
TGTCGCTTACGACCTGATTCAGCGCAACGTCTTTGATCTTTGTGAAGTGTTGCCTTTATCGGCAGAGGAGTACAGCGTCGTCATAAAACATCTTTCCGAAGTGGGGATTATCGGCGGCGTCACCTATGATGCGCTGATCCTGTATGCGGCGATTCAGGGGAAGGCAGACCGTGTCGTGACGCTCAACGAGGGTGACTTTCGCCGGATCTATCCTCAGATGGCAGAGCAGATCGTTTCCCCATGAAACTATCCATTCCCCTGAAGAATCTCATACTCGCCCCCGGTTGTCAGATAATGACTTTGCCGTCGGGGCCTTCACTACGCGAGGTCATGGTCCGGCCGAATAATTAAGTATACTGTCCCCGGAATACCCGGAAGGGTCTGAAGGGCGTATAAAACAAACCGCATGCTGCCTGAAGCGGTGTTTGTCCTCCCCCTGCTCCGGCTTTAATGTCAGCGCCTCTCTCCAGCAAGAACTCCATCGCCCTGATTGAGCCATTGGCCGCTGCATAGTGCAAGGGAGTGTATTCTGAACCAAAATCACACTTACTTCTTTCATCGATTCCATACCCCCGTTGTAGCAATGCATTAATTTTTCCGACATCATTATCCCTTGCAGCACGATGAAGGGCAGGCGTGCATCCACTTGTCATTGCGAAGAAAAAAATCATCGCATGGATCATTCTTGCTCTATACATAGAACAATGCTCTCCTTTGCAGTGCTTGGCTTCACATTTATGCACATTCCACGAGCCACAAGGACCCGTTGGCATTTTACCATATGTATCCGTTACGTTCCGCGTCCATCTGAAAACCGTAGGGATTTGTGCGAACCGGTCCGGCCATACCCCTGCCTCATGGGTATATGACAGGGTGCCGCCAGTCAGCCAGGCAGCCGCGCCGGTCAAGCCTCCTGCTTTCACCGCATTTTGTGGCGATACAGAACCCCAAAAACCGCTATCCATCCCATAAAGAACATTATCTTGCGCCGTAGTAGTATAGCCCGGTTTCCCCATCCCTCTCCTGGCCAGTGTATTTGTGCCTTACATTGACCGAGCCCGTGTCGATGCGTGACGCTCCATAGGGATAATAGTATATCTCCTCCGCCTTGCTCCCGGTTGTGTTGGTCACGATGTTCGAACTGCCCAGATGGTCCGTGTGGTAATAGTTTACTGTCGAGCCGCTTTTCATCGCAATCCTGCTCTGGGGGTAGTACTGATAGACCGTGCTTGCGCCATTTCCATAGGTCGCCAGACCTGCCTGCCCCAAGGCGTTGTGGTTGGAGTACGAGGCATAACTGCCTACTTGAGAAAGGTTTCCCCCTGATGGGAATCGGAACCTTCAACGGGTGTAGATCGGGGCCCGCCTCTGAACCAGGGAAGCGCAACGGACTCTCCGCTTTCAGACGTCGGAAAAACGAATTACGGTTTCCGGGCCGATTTCTCTTTCTTTTGGGCATACATCAATTCATCCGCCGCCGACATCATTGCGTCCAGGGAGAGCGGGGTGTGGGGGTCATAGACGACGGTCCCCCAACTCATCGCGAGACTGTAGGGGCGGGCGCCTGCTGCATTGAATGTGCGAATGTTCTGTGCAAGACGTTTCAACAACTCCTCGGAATTCCGATCCTCCGCGGCATCTATCGAAAGCACCGCGAATTCATCCCCGCCCAGACGGGCGACGATGTCCGCTGCCCGGAACGTCTGCCGAAGGAGATGCGCCGTATCGATCAGGGCCCTGTCCCCCTCCTCGTGACCGAAGGTATCGTTGATCCATTTCAGGCCGTCGCAATCGATGAAGGTCAGCAGCATCGGCTTTTGGGTTCTGTTGGCCGCCTTGAGCTGCTGCCCGGCCAGCGTGATGAAACCCCGCCGGTTGTAGAGTTCCGTCATCTGGTCCCGGAAGGACATCTCCCGGATCTCCTCCTCCATCCGCTTGCGGTCGGTGATGTCGTGGGCGAAGGAGAGAGAGCCGTCCCTGTTTTCAAAGGTGATGGGGACGGCGGAGGCCTCGACATCGATCACCGAACCATCGAGTTTCAGGTACTTCTGCTCCATCGTCGGGGCCGGCTTTCTCTGCTCGTTGAGCAACCGGAGCCGTTCCTGAAGGATTCCCCGATGATCGGGGTGGTACCGGTCGATAATCGGACGTCCCAGAAGATCCTCGGCGGATTTCGCTCCGAAAAACTGGACGGCTTTCTGGTTCAGGTAGGTGAAACAGCCATCGGCCTGAATGAAGATCGCGTCGGGCGCATTGTCGATCAGAAGCCGGAATTCCCTCTCGCTTTCCCGTAGCGATTTTTCCGTCTTCCTTAACTCGTAGAAAAGCCGGGCATTCGCGATCGCCTCGGCAATCTGCGCCCCGATCCGCTCCGCCTGCCGGAGATCGGCCTCGGCATAGGCGCTCGGTTCTCTCGCCCGGAAGTGCAGCGCCCCGATCGCCTCGTCCCGGGAGATCAGCGGAACGCTCATCAGGGAACGCATCCCCACCCGCACACTGGAAAACAGGTGGCCGTTTCGTTCCGAAACCGCGCGGGCCTCCTCCGGATCGATGATCAGGCCGGTCCGCCGGTGTTGAAAAGTCTCATTGACCGACCCGGCCAGCGGAAATGAGTCTCCCGCTCTCCGGCCGGGAATCTCCATCCCGGATACATAGGCGATCCTCACGGCCTTCCGCTCGTCGTCCGTGAGGTTCACGCTCAGCCGGTCAAAGGGGATCAATTTTCGGGCCTCGGCGGCGAACCGCTCGTATACATCGGCGATCTCCAGCGTGGAGCCGATCAGACGCCCGATCTCGGCGATGACGGCCGTCTCCTCCGCCAGACGCTCCGCGGCTTCCCGGCTCCGGCGCTCCTCCCGCTCCTTGGCTTCCAGTTTGCCCGCCATCATGTCGAAAGAACGTGCCAACTCCCCCAGTTCATCATTTTTGTGCGGCAGACCGGTTCGCATCGCCAGGTCTCCCTGCCCCAATCTTTCGGCGGCTTCCACCAGACGTCCCAATCTGTTGACGATCAACGATTTTGCGATCAGCCACGAGGAGAAAAGGGATATGAAGAGGGCAACACAGAAAAGAACCCCGCTGATCATCAAGGTTCTTTTCACGTTTACAAGAATTTTTGCTTCCGGAATGCCGACACGCATGTACAGATAGGTCGGACCGTTTTCCATCAAACGGAATCCCTTGTACGCATAATAACGCTTTATCCGGTCCAGGCCGTGAGCGGTGAAAATACCCTCCTTCGACGGCGCCGACATATGTTTGATCATCTCGGGATGGTCGGTCTTCCCGGCATATCTTTCCCCGTCAGGGTAATGGTACAGGATGGTTCCTCTGTGGTCGGTCAGGGAGAAGCCGGAGCCCTCCGGCAATTTGGCCATCGAAAACCGATGGCCGTAGCGGCTGAGGTCAACGGCCACCGCGACGACCCCTTTGAACCGCCCGCGTCCATCCCATATGGGATAGGAGAAGTGAAACGCGGGGCGCTTCAGGGTCACCCCGACCACTCCTTCGCCGGCGGAGAAATCCATGGTCTTGAGAGCATCCTGGAAATACTTCCGATTCTTCAGACTGACGGAGGTAAAAGGCTCGGCCGACGATATGTACATCCCTTCACTGTCGAGGATGAAGATATTCCCGTACAAGGGATTTCGCTTCAGCAAATCTCCGAGAATTTTATCGGTCGCACGGGTGTTCAAATATTGGACATCCGGCAGTCTGGACAAGGTGATCAGGAATTGGCGGGTGCCTGCCACCACGCTCTCGTGTTCGAACGCGAACCCCTGCAATACCCTCCTGAGATCATTTTGCGACTCCTTCAGCTTGTTATCCAGTGAATCCCATGCCGAGTAAATATAAATTCCCGCGGGAGGAAGCATCGACAGCAGCACAAGAAAAAGAAGCCATATCCTGATCGATTTGAAGAAAGAGGTTTTCACCGGGACCTTCCATCCCCTTCTTAATATTCGAAATGTATGGAATCTGCATCACAAAGTCGCCGGCGACGCAAACCGGCATCGGCAGCGAAAGCCGTGACAACCGATCCGGAAGACCGACCGATCCGCCCACCGCAAGCATGATTGCGATAAAACCGAAAACCGCCGCCGATCCCCCGGGGGCAAAACGAGACTGGATCATACGCCCCACGATCAGCAAAATGCAATAAGAAACTGATTTTTATGCTTGCGGTAATTGCAAAAGTCGAATCTACTCTGGCCATCTAAGGACCACCACCTCTTCCCTGAGCTGTTCCCGGGTGGCGGTAGACAAACGGGTGCGAAAGAGATCAATGCCCACAAGCTCATAGCCGAGAGACTTGGCGATATCGGCCAGGATTTCGCCGGTGCGGATCATGATGCGCAAATAGGATGCCTGGTCCCCCACCACATAGGCCAAATGGGCTCCCGGCCGAAGAACCAGCCGCATATCGGCCAAGTGCCGGGCCATCCCTCCGAAGTAGAGCTTGGTCACCCGCGCATAGAGACGTTCGAATCCCGATGTTTTCCCCAACTCGATGCGCCGGCTCTCGATCTTTTCGGCAATGGCCTGAATCTCCTTATGGTCGGCCACCCATAGGTCATCGTCATCTTTTTTGTAGACCGACCGGGTATTGGACCGGACCAGGTTTTGCTTCAGGGCACGGAGGTCTTCCCTGGTCCTGATAAAGCCGAGCAGAACCGACTCAAGGCGGGTCGTGCGGGTATAATCCTTTTCATTGGGATACGGGGGGGAGGTAATAACGGCATCGACCGAAGCGGGCGCCAGCAAATGGGTTACACTTCGGGCATCGGCATGAAAGACCTCGGCCGGCACATCACCCGATGAAGCCACGGTGCCAATGTCGGCGGCCATCGCCTTGACCTCGTCAAGCCATGATTTCAATACCGGTGCATCCCGTCTGATGGTTCCTACCCCCACTTCAGGGCCGAATCTGAGATTGCTTGCGGAATAGAGCACCGTTTTGGCAAAGGCCAGCTTTTCATGCCGATGAAAAGGGTTCTCGCCCGAACTTTTCAGGTTCAGATGATCGAGAAGAACCAGGGCTTTGTGCAAAGGCAGCGGACTGATCGAATTCTTGAGGAGCAACTTTTCCTGTTCGCTGCCCAGGGTCCGGAGGGGGACCTCATCGGAGTTGAGAACCCAAAGAAGCGGCTCGTCATATATTCCCAATGATTTCAGTTCTTCCGCGACTGCAGCGACAACGCGTTCTGCATGATCAGCCATCGCCGCGGGATCTATGTTCCAGTCCAATTTTACGCTGCTGGCAAAATGGGCCATGGGGTTGGCTTCGATGCCGACGCTGGGAATCCCCTGTTTCTTTGCCTCGACCAGCGTCGTGCCCGTGCCGCAGAACGGATCGAGAACCCGATTTCCCGGATTCAGCCTGAAACGTTGGATATATTCTGTGACGAGATGGGCCGGGAAAGAAAGGACGAACCGGTACCAGTCGTGAAAAGCCCGGTCTTCACGGCTCAGCTTGTTCATCGAGCCGTTGGAGTGGCCGCGCCCTGAAACAATATCGGTATGTTTAGGCATATCCGATTCGAAAAATGATGCCTGCTTCATTGCGTACCCGCTTTAAATCCAAAGTTGCGCCATCGTAACAGATATCCCGGTTCCATACAAGGAATGAAACAGGAGTGAAACGAAGCTTTACCTCATGTCTATAAAACTCCTTGACATACCGGTCCGGCCTTCGTACTTTCCTTTCCTGCGGGCGGTCGGCCCGGCCCGCAAGCGGCTGGACAACCGCATAGGGAATGCCCCCGGCCCTGCGTTCGAAACGCAATAAACCATCCCCGCAGCAAGCAGCGGGGTATTCATCCGGGGGTTTCCGTGGTCCGAATCGTAGCAAGCGGTGAGGAATAGAGGCGATTAAAAGGGACGCCCCTGCAACCGCAGATTCGGCAGGCGAAGCAATTCCTGGTAACTTGAAAAAACATGGAGGTGTATCGTGAGGACAAGATTCGGAATGGCTGGCATCCTGACGTTGGCGTCGATCCTTCTGTGCGTCTGTACCGGCTGGACTCAAGGCACCATTCCGGAGAACTTTGTGGACATCAAGTCGGCGATCCCTTCCGTTACGCTGGAGATCCGCTACTACGGCGATCATAATTTCCTCGGAACCAAAGTGGACGGATACCAGGCTCCCAAATGCCTCATCACCGCGCCCGCCGCAGAGGCCCTGGCAAAGGTTCAGGCGGAGTTGCAGGAATTTGCGCTCTCTCTCAAGATCTACGATTGTTATCGTCCCCAGCAGGCGGTAGACCATTTTGTGCGGTGGGCCAAGGATATCCAGGATACGAAGACCAAGGCCGAATTCTATCCTACCGTGGACAAGCGCAACCTCTTTCGCGACGGATATATCGCCGAAAAATCGGGCCACTCCCGGGGCAGCACGATCGACCTGACCATCGTTCCCGTTCCCGTGCCGGCGCAGGAGAAGTACAACACGGGACAGTCGCTCCGGGCCTGTTATCTGCCTGCCGGAAAGCGGTTCAGGGACAACAGCATCGATATGGGAACAGGCTTTGACTGCTTCCATGAGCTTTCGCATCCCGGAAATTCGAAAATGGGGTCGCAACAGCGGATCCACCGTCTGCTGCTCAAGACGCTGATGGACAAGCACGGTTTCAAAAACTACGATCAGGAATGGTGGCACTTTACATTGCGGAACGAGCCCTATCCCGACACCTATTTCGATTTTCCGGTGAAATGACCGGGGGCTTTGTTTGAAGGAGGGCAGGCACCTGCATGTCTGAAGAAAGGATCGGATGCCGGATCAGGGGTCGTCCCTTAAGTCCGGGGTCCGGTAAAACAGATCCTATGCTGAATCACCAAGACGATAAGAAGACTTCCAGGCTGTCGGGGTTTGCTCTGGGAGCGGCAGCGCTCCCGTGCGGTCTGTCCGCGACCTCCGCGACGGGAGAAGAAAAGACCGCCCTTCAGGCGCTGGTCGTGACGACGGCGGATTGGTCCGCCGTCGACGCGACCCTGCGGCTTTATCAGCGAAAGGATGTCCAATCCAGGTGGTTGCCCTCGGGGGAGGCGATCCCGGCCGTCGTGGGCAGAAACGGCCTCGCCTGGGGAAGAGGGGTCCGGACCGATCTTCCGGCCGGGGAGCCGCAAAAACGGGAAGGAGACGGGAGGGCACCGGCGGGCATTTTCAAGCTGGGCCCCGCCTTCGGCTATGCGCCCGGTGAATCGGTCCCGTGGATCGGCCTGCCCTACCGGCAAATGACGGAAAGCAGCAAGTGCGTCGACGACCCCGCTTCCCTGGCCTACAACCGCCTGGTCGAGGAGGGAAACGTGCAGCGGGACTGGAACAGCTTTGAGGATATGCGGCGAAGCGACGGGCAGTACCGCCTGGGAATCGTGATCGGGCACAACACCTATCCGGCGGCGCCGGGAGGCGGGTCCTGCATCTTCCTCCACATCTGGGAGAAGCCGTCCAAGGGGACCTCCGGCTGCACGGCCGTATCGGCCGTCGACATGGAGGAAATTCTCCGGCGGCTGAGACCCGAAGCCAATCCCATCCTGATCCAGCTTCCGCAGCGGGAATATGAGCGGCTGCGCGTTTCCCGGGGACTTCCATGATCGGGCACTCAGGCCGCAAGCCCCGCCAGACCGCCTCCTTGCCGGGAAGTTACCCGCACTGTGGGCGGACAGCTTCCTTTTGAAGATTCCATTTGACACGTCGTTCAAAGTCTGGTAGGGGGAAAGCCGCTTTTGAAAAAGGATCGGTGCAAAAAAAGATGACGAATAGGCTGAACAACATGAGAAACTGGTGGTGGCAGAACAGCCATAGGAAGGGGTTTGTCCACCGCTGAAGGATATGAATGAAAGGATTTGAAGCCGTGGGGACCTCTTCTTGGGACCCCACGGCTTTTTTGTTTCTGCAACGAAGGCCGTGACCGATATCGCGGCCTTTTTTAATTTGACCCCGGGAACGCATCCCGCAAGCCCAGCCCTGTAGGCGGGGAGCTTCAAACATGACAGGAGAAACGACCCATGTACGATCCCGATTTTGAGACCTTTGCAAAGCGCGCCGGAGAGGGAAACCTGATCCCCGTTTGCCGGGAGATCCTGGCCGATACGGAAACCCCCGTCACCGCCCTGATGAAACTGGCCGGCCGCCCCCACGTCTTTCTGCTGGAAAGCGTCGAAGGGGGGGAGAAATGGGCGCGCTACAGCTTCCTCGGGGCGGATCCGCGGCTGATCTTCCGCGTTCGGGCCGGGGAGGTTCTCATCGAGGAAAACGGCACGGTCCGCCGGTTCCCCCACGAAGGCGACCCGATGCGGTTCCTGAAGGAGCTCCTCGACCGCTACCGTCCTGTCCCGCTGGAGGGGTTGCCCCGCTTCTTCGGAGGCGCCGTGGGGTTTCTCGGCTACGACATGGTCCGTTACTTTGAGCGGCTCCCCGCCGGCAAAGGGGAGGCCCCCGAAGAGGACGAGGCGGTCTTTCTGATCACCGACACGCTGCTGATCTTCGACAACGTCCGCCACACGCTCAAGATCGTCGCCTGCGCGATGACCGGCGAGGGCGGGGATCTGCGGGAGATCTACAACGGCGCCGTCCGCCGGATCGACGAGATGACGGCGCTCCTCCAGGCCCCGCTGACCGGAAGAGCGCCTTCCACGGAGCGAAAGGAGCCGGATCGAAAGCCTCCCCTCCCCTTTCGGCCCGAGATGGCCCCGGAGACCTACCGGGCGATGGTCCGGACGGCCCGGGAATATATCGCCGCCGGGGACATCATCCAGGTTGTTCTCTCCCAGCGGTTTGAGCGGGAATCCACCGCGGACCCGGTCGATCTCTACCGGGCGCTCCGCCACGTGAACCCCTCGCCCTACCTGTTCTTTCTAAAGATCCGGGATCTCTGCCTGATCGGCTCCTCGCCGGAGGTGATGGTCCGCGCCGGGGAGGGGGTGGCGGAGCTCAAGCCGATCGCCGGGACGAGACGCCGCGGGCAAAACGAACAGGAGGACCGGCGACTTGCCGACGAACTCCTCCAGGACCCCAAGGAGCGGGCGGAACACGTGATGCTCGTCGACTTGGGCCGGAACGACCTCGGTCGGATCGCCCGGATCGGAAGCGTCCAGGTCGGGCAACTGATGGCCGTGGAGCGCTACTCCCATGTGATGCACCTCGTTTCGGACATCCAGGCGCAGCTCGCGGAAGGGAAGGATGCCTTCGACGTCCTCAGGGCGACCTTTCCCGCGGGGACGCTGACCGGAGCGCCGAAGGTGCGGGCGATGGAGATCATCGCGGAGTTGGAGCCCTCCCGCCGGGGGCCTTACGGCGGCGCCGTGGGCTACTTCAGTTACGGCGGCAACATGGATTTCTGCATCACGATCCGGACGATGCTGCTCCGGGACGGCAAGATCTACCTCCAGGCCGGCGCCGGCATCGTCGCCGATTCCGACCCGGAGGCGGAGTACCGGGAGACACTCGGCAAGGCGGAGGGTATGGTCCAGGCAGTGCGCCTGGCGGAAAACGGATTTGAACTAATAGGGGGACAGCTCCCCTATTTTCAAAAATAAAAATAGGGGAGCTGTCCCCCTATTTCAAGGAGAAAAACCATGATCCTGATGATCGACAACTACGATTCCTTTACCTACAACCTGGTCCAGTACCTGGGCCAGCTCGGCGAAGAGGTCGCCGTCCGCCGGAACGACGAGGTCACCCTCGATGAAATCGAGGCGATGAACCCGGAGGCAATCTTCATCTCCCCCGGCCCCTGCTCTCCGGAGCAGGCGGGGATCTCCGTCGATGTGATCCGGCGGTTCCACCGGAGCGTCCCGCTGATGGGGGTCTGTCTGGGCCACCAGGCGATCGGCCAGGCCTTCGGCGGCCGCGTCGTACGGGCGGAAAGGATCATGCACGGCAAGACCTCCCCGATCCTGAACGACGGGCGGACGATCTTCAAGGGTCTCCCCAGCCCCTTTCCGGCGGGACGCTACCACTCGCTCATCGTGGAGCGGGAGAGCCTGCCCGACTGCCTGGAGGTGAGCGCGGAGACGGAGGAGGGGGAGATTATGGGGCTCCGGCATCGCACGCTGCCGGTGGAGGGGATCCAGTTCCACCCGGAATCGATCCTCACGCCGCAGGGGAAGCGGATCATCCGCAATTTTCTCGACGGGATGAGGGCAAAGACCGCGGAAATGAAGCAGACGGACGCTTAAACCGGGCCGACCAAAGGCGTGATGGCAGTATGTGGGGTGAAGCGCCCTCCCTGCGCCGCGGGAACCCGGAAGTATGACGGCGCCTCCGGAAAAAGGGGGGACACAGAAGAAGAGGAGGAGAAGATGATACGGGAAGGAATCGCAAAAGCCGTCCGCGGTGAGGACCTGCGGGAAGCGGAGATGATGACCGTCATGACGGAGGTGATGGAGGGCGAGGCGACGCCTGCGCAAATCGCCGCCTTCATGACCGCGCTCCGCATCAAGGGGGAGACCGTGGAGGAGGTGACCGGCGCGGCCCGGATCATGCGCCGGAAGGCGACCCGGATCGACGCCCGGTCGTCCGTCGTCGTGGACACCTGTGGTACCGGCGGGGACGAACGGAACACCTTCAACATCTCTACCACCGCGGCCTTTGTCGTCGCCGCGGCGGGCCTCACCGTGGCCAAGCACGGCAACCGGGCGGTCTCCAGCGGCTGCGGGAGCGCGGATGTCCTCGAGGCGCTGGGGGTCAAGATCGACGCGGCGCCGGAGATTGTCGAGGAGTGTCTCCAGCAGATCGGGATCGGCTTCCTCTTCGCGCCGAAGCTCCACGGGGCGATGAAATACGCGATCGGCCCCCGCCGGGAGATCGGGATCCGGACGATCTTCAACATGCTGGGGCCGCTGACGAACCCGGCCGGGGCGACCGCCCAGTTGATCGGCGTTTACGACCCGAAGCTCACCGAGATGTTCGCCGGGGTTCTGAAGAACCTCGGGACGAAACGGGCCTTCGTCGTCCACGGCGCCGACGGCCTCGACGAAGCGACGGTCACCGGCGAGACACGGGTCTCGGAGCTGAGGGAGGGGCGGGTCACAACCTACAACATCGACCCCGTGGAGCTCTTCGGCGGGAGCTCCGATGCCGCCGACCTCCGGGGCGGGGATGGGTCGGCAAACGCCCGGATCACGACGGAGATCCTGAACGGCGAAGCCGGGGCGCGCCGAAAAATCGTCGTCCTGAATGCCGCGCTCGCGATCGTCGCGGGGGGAAAGGCGGAAGGGATCCGGGAGGGGATCGCGGTCGCGGAGGCCTGCATCGACAGCGGCGCGGCCCGGGAAAAGCTCCGGGCGCTGATCGAGCACAGCCACAGTTGAGAACCATATGATCCTGGATGACATTGTCGAGACAAAGCGCCGCGAGGTGGCCGGGCGGAAAGAGACAATTCCTTTGAGGGCGCTGGAGATGCTGATCACGGGAATGCCCCCGGCCCGCGACTTTCAGGCGGCGCTCAACAACAGCGCCGGATGCGCGATCATCGCCGAGGTGAAGCGGCGCTCCCCCTCCCGGGGTCTGCTCAGGGCGGATTTCGACCCCGTCCGGATCGCACGGGAATATGAAAGCCACGGGGCGGCGGCGATCTCCGTGCTGACCGACGAGACCTTCTTCGGCGGGAGCGACGCGGACCTGACCTCCGCAAAGGACGCTGTCAGGCTGCCGATTCTCCGGAAGGAGTTCATCATCGATCCTTACCAGGTCTACCAGACCCGGGCAATCGGCGCCGACGCGTTGCTGCTGATCGCAGCCATCCTTACGGAGGGGCAGCTTCGGGAATACCGAGAACTGGCCGCCTCACTGGGCCTCGCCACCCTGGTCGAGATCCACACCCGGGCGGAACTGGAGAAGAGCATGGCCGCCGGTGCGGAAATCATCGGGATCAACAACCGGGACCTGAAGACCTTTGTGACGGACATCCGGACCTCCGTGGAGTTCGCATCCCTGATCCCGAAAGACCGGATCGCGGTCAGCGAAAGCGGGATCCGGAACCGGCAGGATGTCGAAACCCTGACGAAAGTGGGGATCCGCGCCTTTCTGATCGGCGAGACGCTCGTCACGGCCCCGGAGATCGGGCCGAAACTGATGGAGCTATTGGGAAAATGACACAGATCAAGATCTGCGGGATCACGCGAATCGAGGACGCCCTCTGCGCCGCCGCCTGCGGGGCGGACGCGGTCGGATTCATCTTCCACCCGGCGAGTCCCCGGTACATCACGCCCGAGCGGGCGAAGGAGATTATTGCGGACCTGCCCGCGAACCTGGTCACGGTCGGCGTTTTCGTCAACCGGGAGGCGGATGAGGTGGCCCAGACGGTCGAGGATTGCGGCCTCGACCTGATCCAGCTCCACGGCGATGAATCGCCGGAATACT
>CAYSSF010000117.1:0-12482 GCA_964433455.1 uncultured Syntrophaceae bacterium | reverse complement strand
TACCTCGAACTGACCCTTGAAAAAGAGTTCCAGCAGGAATTCATGGCCGCCATGTCTATCCCCCACATGTCGGACGCCTTCCCCCATCTTCCGCCCTTGAGGGATAATCACTCAACTTCTTCACGCGTTTAAGATAGTCCATCGAACAGAACATCAGACAGCGATAAAACTAAAAGAACATCTCCTGGTTAAATGCCTCCCCCAGCCGGAGATGGAGGAATTTTTCATCCGGGTAGGGGCCGTGCAGGAGTTCGCGGAAGTAGTCGAGGCTGCCCGAAATCTCCGCGTACTGTTTCTTCAGCACGGTGGCATTCTCCATCGCCCGCTCCCGGAGTGGCTCCATCTCCTCCACCCCCGTATCGATCAGGGAGATGTGGGTGTAGTGTTTGAGCTCCTCCTCGATAACCCACTGCGCCGTCTCCCTGCCGTACTTGGGAACATACTCTTCGAGAACCCCCAGGGGGTCTTTTTTCTCCGCAATCCAGCCCGGTGTGAGGTAGTAGGTCCCGGGCTTTTCCCGGAATACTTCCTGATAACGGGAAGGCGATCCAAGAAAGAGGGCGATGCAGTCGTGGCAGCGGGGTATCAGAAGCCCCTGCTGACGCGCCGTGACACCGACCACACCGTTGGAACAGAGGCCATAGCCTAGTACGATCCGCGAGGCTCTCCGCGCGACTTGATCGATCTTCTCCTGCAATTGACTGATCAGTTTGGCCGGCGTGCGGTGAAGGGCCTGATCGAGGTAGATGATCTCCGCCCCTTCTCCTCCTTCGGCAAGCACCCGGTTCAGCTCCGGTTCCATCACGCGGCAGGCGATAACCACCCGCCGCCCATTTTGAACATTCGTTTCTGACATTCAGGATCTCCGATTTCCTCTCGTTCTACGCCCTGATCCATTCCGGCACAGGCCGGCGGACGCCTCCTCCGGTTGAAAATCCGTGGGAGGCGTCCGCGTTGATTAAAAAAGCAGACCCGGTATCCAGAGGATGATCTGGGGGAAAAGAGAGAGCAGTCCCACCGCGATCACCTGCATGACCATATAGGGAATCGTCGCCCAGTAGAGATCGCTGATCGGGACAACGATCTTCTGCTGCTGTGCTACGCCTTTCACATAGAAAGCCGCGTAGGCGAAGGGCGGGGAGAGATAGGATATCTGGATCATCACGGCAAACATGACGCCGAACCAGAGGGGATCGAAGCCGAGCGCGTTGATGATCGGCGTGAAGATGGGAATCCCGATCAGCAGAATCCCGTAGCAGTCGATGAACATGCCCATGATGTACAGGATGAAGAAGATCAGGAAGACGACCACCCAGCGATTGATGGTCAGGCCGCTCACCAGGCCGTTGATGACCTCGCCTCCTCCGAGCCCCATGAAGACCGAGGTGAACATGGTGGCGCCCAGGATGATGAACATGATCATCGCGGTCGTCTTCATCGTCAGGTAGCTGCACTCGCGGACGACCGCCCAGTTGAACTTCCGGTTGAAAATGGCAACCCCGATGGCGCCGACGCATCCCAGCGCGGCCGCCTCTGTCGGTGTCGCCGCACCCAGCAGGATCGTTCCCAGAACCAAAAGGATCAGGATCGACGTAGGCAGAACGGATTTAAAGAACATGATCCACTTGTGCGCCTGGCTGTATTTGGCCGCTTCCGACGGATCGATTGCCGGGGCGCTCTCCGGCTTGACGACGATTTGCCAGACGATGTATACGAGGTAGAGGACCGAAAGAAGCAAGCCCGCGCCGATTCCGCCGGCAAAGAGCTTTCCGATGGAAATCTGGGCCTGGGCGCCGTAGATGACCAGGATGATGCTGGGGGGAATCAGGGTTCCCAGACACCCGGCGGCCATGATGGTACCCGTCGCCAGCTTCATGTCATAGCGGCATTTGGCCATGGCCGGAAGGGCCAAGATGGTCATCAGGGTGATGGAGGCGCCAATGATTCCGCTTGCCGCCGCCAGCAGGGTGCAAATGACCACCGTGGTGATGGCGATCCCGCCCCGCATGGGCCCGAAGATAATGTACATCGAATCGAACAGGTCATCCGCGGCGCCGGACCGCTCCAGCATCGCCCCCATGAAAATGAACAGCGGGATCGAGGTGTAGACGATATTCGTGCCGACGCCGATCGTCGAACGGATGAAAAGGTTGATTGCTCCCGGGTTTCCCCAAACCGTGACGCCGGCCAGGACAGCCATCCCTCCCAGCGTAAAGGCAAGGGGGTGACCGCTCAGCAGGACGAACAGAAAGACGATTCCCACCAGCACAATGGATTCCAACGGCGTCATATCTCCACCCCCTTGACCACATAAACCAGATCACGCACCCATTTTGCGAGACCCTGCAGGAACAGCAGGATATAGGCAACGGCAAAAATCACCTTCAGGGGATAGAGAGGGGGGGCCCACATGCTGAAGGTGGACTCCTGGATGCCGATGGAGTAAAGGGCGTTGGCGCTCATCTTCCAGACCATGACGGTGATAAAAACAAAAAAGATCGTCGTGAAGAAGAAGAGATCGAAATAGGCCCGCCATTTGCGGGAAAGTTTGCTGTAAAAGACATCCGTTCGGACATGGTTCTGCTCCTTGAGCACCCAGGCCCCGCCCATCATGAAGAAGGCCCCGAACAGCATCGAGGCAAGCTCCCAGCTCCAGTCCGTGGGCCTCTGAAAGACATAACGGAGAAGCGACTCACCGGCCTCCAGAACGATAATGGGTATGACGAGCAGGCTGAAGAGCTTTCCGGCATTTTCACTCAGTTTATCGATCCCCCGCAGAAGTTTTGCGACTGTCGTGATCATTGCGTTTCGCGTCTCCTTTACGATGAAAGACGATGCGGCCAACCACCGCGAAAGGTCGGCCGCACCGTACCGTATCGTATCGTATCGTATCCCGGATCAAACAATTAATAGCTTCCCGGTTTGAACCCCATCTGCTGCTCCGGGGTCAGACCGTCGCCCCACCAGGCGCCCATCGTTTTGTACGGGTACCACACCTCCATGAATTTATAGAGGGATTTGTATGTTTCCGCCGTCAGACCGCCGTATTTCTTGATGTCCTCCTGCTCGATTGCATACATCTGCTTTCTCAGTTCGATGAAGGGCGCCTTGTCCATCCTCGAGAAGGCCATCTTCTTTTTCTCCGTCAGGTCGCGCATCGCAACCGCGCTCAGGTACTGGCTCTTTGTCCAGTGCTGATGTTCGCGGGATTTGAAGGCCATCTCCACGATCGCCTGGACATCCGGGGGCAGTTTTGCCCAGGCGTTTTTGTTGATGACCACGGTCGTGATGAAATGGACGTTCCAGAAATCGGGGAAGATACCGTATTTGGCGATATCCGTGAGACCGAGCCCTTCATTGTATTTCAGATGGCCGAATTCCGCCATGTCGACGGTGCCGGTCTGGAGGCCCGTGAACACCTCCTCCAGCGGGAGCGTAATACCGGCCACGCCGTTCTTCGCCAGCAGGCGAGGATCCGATGTCCGCATCTTCCGCCCTTTCATTTCGGCGATGCTCTTGAAGGGCTTGTTGGCCATCAAAACCTCGGTGCCCCAGATCTCGACGGCAAGCAGCTTCAGATTCATCTTGTCAAACGCCTTCTGCATCAGATCCCAGCCGCCGAACTCATAAATCCAGACCCACTTGTCATGCGCATCGAGTCCCAGGCTCATGTTGGACAGCGGCATGAAGGCGTACTCCACACCTTTGGCATAGACCGGCCAACTGGAATGCATTTCGAATACGCCGTCGCCGCAGGCCTGAAAACCCTCCAGGCTGGGTGCGAAGGTGCCGTTCGGGCTGACCTTGATCTGCAACCGCCCGCCTGTAGCCTTCATGATGTCTTCCGCCGTCTGCGCATTCTGGGCGAAATCGGAGTGGGCATTGCTGTGAATGACCTGCATTCTCCATGTCCACTGGGGCACCGCCGACCATGCGGTCGATGCAAGGCCCAACGCTGCTATCAAAACCAACAAAACCAAACCGTTCTTTTTCATGGAACACTCTCCTTTCAGTAAGTCATCATCGCTGCCGCCTGACACCGGCTGTCAGGGTTACCGGAAATCGTAGAAACACGATACGAAGACATCCCGCTATTTCAACAGATCCTTGCAGAGCTTGGCCGCACCCGGGGCGTCATAAGCGGTTCCGTCCGCCCCGATCTCTTCCGCAAACGCCGGCGTCACCGGCGCCCCGCCCACGATGACCTTCACCTGCTGCCTCAGACCGGCCGCCTTAAGGCCCTCGATCGTGCTCTTCATCTCCGTCATCGTTGTGGTCAACAGGGCGCTCATCGCCAGGACATCCGGTTTCTTATCGCTGACCGCCTGGACGAATTTCGCCGCGCTCACGGAGACGCCGAGGTCCTCCACCTGAAAGCCCTGCCCTTTCAGAATCATCGCCACGAGGTTCTTTCCGATATCATGGAGATCACCCTGGACCGTTCCGATCACCACCGTTCCCAGCTTCTTCGCCTCACCCTTGCCGGCCAGTTTTTCCTTGAAATGTTCCAGCGTCGCCGACATCGCACGCGCCGCGATCATCATCTCCGGGATATAGATCTGACCATTCTGGAATTGTTCCCCCACAATCGTGATCGCCGGAACCAACCCCAAGGAAACGACGTCCTGCGGCGCTGTCCCGTCGTCGATATCCTTCTGCATCGTCGCAATCGCCTTCGGGATATCGTTCGCAATGAGGGCTTCCACATAGGCATCCACATCGAGGCCCGTCTCCATCTTCGTCGTTTCGGTTTTCCGAATTTTGGTCTGAGAGGTCCAGAACTTCCCCTTGACGCCTCCCTCTTCCAGTTCGATCGGATACTTCCCGAACTCGTATGTGGCATCCAGCAGGGCTTTCATGTTTTCCGGAGGGACATAGTCCGTAATGGAATTCGAGGAGGAGACCATATATCCGCCGCCGGGACCGATCGTCCGGATGCGCTCATAGACCTCCGCCCGGACATCTTCGGGCGTCCCCAGCGTCAGTGTGGAGTCGAGGTTGATGTTGCCGATAAGACATAGCTTTTTCCCCCATTTTTTCTTTACCTCGACGATGTTCATCGCGTTGGGCTGGATGGGGTTGAAGGCATGGAAGCCGCAATCGATCAAGTCATCCATCACTTCGGTACAGTCGCCGTCGCTGTGGAATATGAAACCGATCCCTTTTTCGCGGCAGATCTTCCCCATCTTCTTGTACCAGGGGAAGAGGTACTTGCGCAGGTACTTCGGATGGACCAGAAGCCCCGTGTTAAAGGCGATGTCGTCCGGGTTGAGCACGGCGCCGACGCAGGGATGCTCCGTGACACGCAGGAACGTCTGGAACTGTATATCGCCGATTTTGTTTATGATTGCTCCGGCCAGTTCCTCGTCCTTCTCGAGGGCGTCAAAAAAGGTCTCCGCCCCCATGTACATCCATGCCGGCGTGTAGATCTTTCCCAAGAGCAGGATGGCCTTCATCCCTTTGGGGAGGATCCTGTCAAAAACGTCCCATTTGGATAAATCCAGATCGTCGACCGTAGGCCATTTGTACGTCTCAAATTTCTCCCAGCTCGTCAGCATCCCTTCATGGGTAAGCGCCCATTCCCGGGAGACCTTATCGCCGTATTCGGTGTGAACCCCGTCACCCTTCGTCGTCATCCCTTCGGGGGCTCTGACCGGTTCGAGAATTCCCGATGAGGCCGTCATGTAATCGAAACCCGCCCTATACCAGAAGTCCACCTGGTCCTGCAGCGTCTTGACGGGCCTGCCCATAAACGCCTCTTTAGGCCTCTGGTCCACATGCCAGTCCCCCTGGGGCACACGGTCCGGTTCCTCACAGTGGAGGGCCTTCAGATACCTTTCAAAATCCGGCTTCAGTTCTCGATTCATCCCTTATTCAGCTCCTTTCTCTCGATACGACAAACGATTCATCTAATGTGCTTACATCTTTTGATTATTCGACTCGCCCCGCACGGAAGGCCGAGATATAATCCATGCAGAAGTCGTCTTTGCCGGCAATCAGCGTCACAGCCTTCAGCATTGCATAGAGGAGCTTGTCTGTCGGATCGATGATGGCCGCATCCAGCCCCATGGTGATCGCCGCTGCAAGAAAGGCCCGGTTGATCAGCTTTCTCGCAGGCAGGCCATAGGAGACATTAGTCAGACCACAGACCGTATGTGCGCCCGGGAACTCCTTCATGATCCGGCCGATGGCATCCAGCGTGGCCTTCGCCGATTTCGGATCGGTCGAAAGCGGATAGACCAGCGGATCGAGATAGATGTCATCGAGGGGCACCCCCGCCCCCGTGAGTTTTTCCAATATCCTGCCCGCCAGCGCTACTTTGGACTCGGTCGTATCGGCCAGTTCTTGTTCGGCCTGACAGAGGGCGATCACTTTTGTCCTGTATTCGACGACGAGCGGCAGGATACCTTCGATCCGCGATGGCTCCAGGGTGATCGAATTGATAAGCGGGCTCTTTTTCAGAAGAGGCATCACCGCCTGGATTACGGCAGGGTCAGGAGTGTCGATGGATAGCGGCAAATCCGTCACCTCCTGAACCGCCTCCACGATCCATCTGAGCTTCTCGGCCTCCGCGCCGACAAAGGTCCCGGCATTGACATCGATGTAATGCGCACCGGCTTCGGTTTGCGCCTTCGTTTCTTCCTGGATGAAGGCACGATTCCCTGCGCTGATGGCCTGGGCAATCTGTTTTCGCGATGCATTGATCCTTTCGGCAATGATCAGCATACCCCTTCTCCTTCTCCTTATTCAATCTGAGGATGCGAAACAATAACCTTATACCAACTTTGTAACCGCAATTTTGGTGCCAGCCGGAAAAAGGCTGATTCCCTTCGTTTAAATTCCCTGGGTGATTCTTTTCCTGATCATCTGCTGTGATTGATGGCGAGCTGTCACGCTAATTATCATGTTTCATAAGATAGTTACAGAACGATCACAATTATGATCGCACGATTACGAAATTGATCGTTTGCGGAATCGATGTTTGTATTATGCAGGTTTATTATGATGGATGCTATATTTGTTTAATTTTTTCACCAGGCTGGACTGGCTGATGCCGAGGAGAACCGCTGCTTTGCGGGTACTTTTGACATTTCGGTATACATCCGCAATGATCTTTTTTTCACTCGACTCCAACGTTCTTTTCAGGGAAGTTTTCAGTTGCTTGCCGGGGTCTGCCGATGCCGCAGGGATTCCCGCAAGATTTTCCGGTAAAATACATTCCCCGCGACTCGTCACAACCAATCTTTCGATGGTGTTTTCCAGTTCACGAATGTTTCCGGGCCAATCATAGTTTAACAGCCGTTCCATTACATCCGGATGAATCCATTTCTGGTAGCCGTACTGCAATTGAAACTTGGCGAGGAAGTCATTGATGAGCGGTAAAATATCCTCCTTGCGGTTTCTCAATGGGGGCAGAACGATCGGAACGACGTTGAGGCGGTAGTACAGATCTTCCCGGAAGGTGTTTTCCTGCATCATTTTTTCAAGATCCCTGTTTGTGGCCGCAACGATTCTCACATCCAGATTGATATTCTTCTTACCTCCGACCCTGGTGATCTCTTTGTCCTGAAGCGTCCGAAGAATCTTCACCTGCAGGTCAAGCGGTATTTCTCCTACTTCGTCCAAAAAAAGCGTGCCCCCCTGGGCAAGTTCAAACAAGCCCGGTTTGCCCTCTCTCAGGGCGCCGGTAAACGCCCCCGGTTCGTACCCGAAAAATTCAGATTCCAGCAAGTTCGTGGGGATTGCCCCGCAGTTTATTTTTATAAAAGGCTCTTTGGAACGTTTGCTTGCCCGATGGATCAGTTGCGCAATCAGTTCCTTTCCGACGCCGGATTCGCCCAAAATGAGAACCGTCGAATCTACATGGGCGACATGAAAGGCCAGATCGAGTTTCTGTCTCATTTCCGGATTGTTGGTAATGATTTTTCTGAAGGGTTGCTGAGAACGCAAATGCTCCAGTTCAAGGTAGTACCGGTTCTTTATCTCCTCGGTTTCAGCCAATTGTTCCTTGAGAGAATTCAGTTGGGTGACATCTCTGATGGCCGTTACCACCCTGACCAATTCGCCCTTATCATTGTAAACGGGGTTGCCGGTCAGCAATAATTCTTTACTGTTGCGTACATCCACAATCGTTACGGGAGAATTTCGTTCAACGACCATTTCTGTGACCGATCTTCCTATATACCCTTGTTTAACCAGATCCCGGACATGCTTTCCCACAAACTCTTCAGCCGTTATCCCCGTCATCTGCTGATAAGCATGATTGGCCTTCAGAATGAAGCCGCTACGGTCGGCAACCACGATGCCATCGTCAAGAGACTCGATGATGGCATCCAACTCCTTGTTTATTTCTTTCACGATATCCAACTGTTCAGATATTGCTTCAAAATCGGAGACATCCTGAAATATTCCCACCGCACCGATGACAACATCTCCTTTTCTGATGGGGCTTCGATTGGAAATGACCACCCGGTTGGCAATCTGAAGGTGGCAGTTGTATTCTGCCTTGCCGGTATCCATAATATCCAGCAGCTTTGTGTTCGGAACGACAATGTCCACCCTGGTCCCAAGGGCTTTTTCCTGTGGATAATTAACGAGTTCCGCTGCTGCTTTGTTGATCACGACAATCAGCCCCTGTCGGTTGACGACCATGACCCCGTTATGGATAGAGTCAAGGATCTCATTCAAGTAATCGTTCCCGAATTCTGAAATAGGCATACCCATCATCCCTTTCTATCAGGCACCTTCGCCCCCCATTTCGATCATCAGTTTGGTCAAATCGCGGATCCGGTCGCGGAGCAGGGCCGCCTTTTCAAATTCCAGCGCCTTGGCCGCCTGTTTCATCTCCTCCTTGAGCCCCCGGATCACGACAGGCAGCTCTTTTTCGGAGGCGTAGGCCGCCGCCTCTTCCGAAACCCGCACCGGTACGGTCACATAATCAGCCTCATAGACAGAGCCGAGGACTTGACGGATCTCCGTTTTGATGCTCTCCGGCGTAATCCCGTGCTCCTCGTTGAAGGCCGCCTGCAGGAGCCGCCGCCGCCCGGTCTCGTCGAGGCATGTCCGGATCGCGGCGGTGATCGTATCGGCGTACATGATCACCTGCCTCGCCACGTTCCGTGCCGCACGGCCGCTCGTCTGGATCAGCGAACGGGCGGAACGGAGAAAACCCTCTTTGTCGGCGTCAAGGATCGCGACGAGGGAGACCTCCGGGATGTCGAGCCCTTCGCGCAGCAGGTTCACGCCGATCAGACAGTCGAATTCGCCCATCCGAAGATCGCGGATGATCTCCACCCGTTCCAGCGTGTGGATATCCGAATGGAGATACTTCACCCTGACCCCCAACTCCCCGTAGTAGGCGGTCAGGTTCTCCGCCATCCGCTTCGTCAGCGTCGTCACCAGGACCCGCTCGCCCCTCTCCGCCCGCTTCCGGATCTCGCCCAGCAGGTCGTCCACCTGGCCGGTCACCGGCTTGACGATGATCTCCGGGTCCATCAGGCCCGTCGGCCGGATGATCTGCTCCACGACGCGGCCTCCGGCCTTTTCCATTTCGTAGGCCGCCGGCGTCGCCGAGACGCAGATCCGCTGGTTCGGGAAGGCGTCGAACTCTTCGAAGCGGAGCGGCCGGTTGTCGAGGGCGGACGGGAGCCGAAAGCCATAATTCACGAGGGTCTCCTTCCGCGCCCGATCGCCCCGGTACATCCCGTTGAGCTGGGGGATCGTTGCGTGGCTCTCGTCGATGAAGATGAGGGCGTCTTTCGGAAAGTATTCCATCAATGTCGGGGGCGGCTGGCCCGGCCTCCGGCCGGTCAGATGGCGGGAGTAGTTCTCGATGCCCGAGCAGTAGCCCATCTCCTCCATCATCTCGATATCGAAATGGGTCCGCTGTTCCAGCCGCTGCGCCTCGAGGAGCTTGTTTTCCGCATTCAGCTCCCGGAGCCTCTCGCTCAGTTCCTCCCGGATCGCGCGGATCGCCCTTTTCAGGTTCTCCTGCGTCGTCACGTAGTGGCTGCCGGGATAGACCGCCGTCCGCCGGAGCGTTTCCAATTTTTTCCCCCGGAGCGGATCGACGATGGAGATCGCCTCGACCGTATCGCCGAAGAACTCCACGCGGATCGCCTTCTCCTCTTCGTAGGGGGGGAAGATCTCGACGACGTCGCCCCGGACGCGGAAGGTGCCGCGGTGAAAGTCGATATCGTTCCGCTCGTACTGGATCTCGACGAGACGCGCGAGCACATCGTCCCGCTGGAGTTCCATCCCCACTTCCACCAGCAGCATCATCCCCTGGTAGGCCTCGGGCGAACCCAGGCCGTAGATGCAGGAGACGCTGGCCACGATGATCACATCCCGCCGTTCCAACAGAAAGTGGGTCGCCGCGTGGCGGAGCTTGTCGATCTCCTCGTTGATCGCGGAATCCTTTTCGATGTAGGTGTCGGTGCTGGGGATGTAGGCCTCGGGCTGGTAGTAGTCGTAATAACTGACGAAGTAGGCGACGGCGTTTTCCGGAAAGAGCGCCTTGAATTCCCCGTAGAGCTGGGCCGCGAGGGTCTTGTTGTGGGCGATCACGAGGGCGGGCCGATCCACGGCGGCGATCACGTTCGCCATCGTGAAGGTCTTCCCGGAACCGGTCACGCCAAGAAGGACCTGCTGCCCCTGCCCGGCTTTTAAACCCGCAACAAGCTTCTCGATGGCCTGCGGCTGATCGCCCTGCGGCCGGTAATCGCTGACCAGATGAAACGCACCCATCCCCTTCCCCCCGGACGGGCATCCTGGCACAATTCCCCGGGGATGACAAGAGAGCAATGGGGATTCGCCTGCTATGTTTCGCCGTTCCTCCAGGCGCCGGGACCCGAAGCTTGGAAGCAGTTGCTCGGCGGCGACCCGCTCGTTCGAAGGATGAAAATAATCAGCAACTTCTATTTTCATTATAAACGCTGGATCTGTAGGGATCACTTTTTTATAGTAAAGGTTGTCATTCTATGTTAATCCTGTAAGTGTACAATCTAAATTACACGAATGTGTACACGGAGGTGTTTTTATGAAACAGGCAACTTTTTCCGAATTGCGCAATCACGCCAAGCAGTATTTCGACATCGTCGAGTCCGGTGAATCGGTGCGAATAGTGCGCAACGGCAGGCCGATAGCGGACATTGTCCCGCTTCCTCAGGATCTCCCGTCCTGGAAACGCAGGCTGGCGCAGCCGCTGGTTATTGATGGTTGTTCCCTAAGCAGGATCATTCTTGAAGAACGTGAGACGATAGCATGATGCGGGTTTTTTTCGACTCTTCCGCCTTTGTCAAACGTTATGTCCGCGAAGAGGGGACAGATATTGTCCTCTCGTGGTGCGAACAGGCTACTGAACTTTGTCTTTCCGGCATTGCCCTTCCGGAAATCGTCTCTGCCTTCTGTCGTCTGCTGCGGGAAAATCGTGTTTCTCCGGGACAGTATCATCATCTCAAAACCATGCTGATGGCTGATATCACCGACGCCGCGATATGCGATCTTACTCCGGAGGTAATCCGTCATTCGATTATTGGTCTTGAAAAGAACGTGCTGCGGGGCATGGATGCAATACACCTGGGCAGCGCGCTTGCTCTCGACGTGGACATATTCGTGTCGGCAGACGCCAGACAGTGTGCTGCTGCTACACAAGCCGGGTTAAGAGTTATCCAGGTATAGAGGAGATTCATGCCCATGTTCATCGAAACCCAGTTTCCCATTGCCCGCCTCTCTCTCGAATCATGCAAGGAGCGTCGAGTAAACAATTCCCAAACCCTCACCGAACTCGGTAAATGGTGGGGACGCAAGCCGCTCATCCTCGTGCGCGCTTTCATCCTCGGCATGTTGATGCCCGCCTCGGACAACCCGAAAAGAGACCGGGAGATCTTCCTCAAGATCCTGAGCATGGACGACGGCGCGTGGCAGCGCTGTTTAGGGCGAAATCCCGGTGGCGGCCTGCCGGGAAGCCGCCCCACCCGAAGAACCTGAAAGGGAACAACAACAGAAAGGAGAGAAACCGTGCTGAAGAAGAATCTGGCCTTTGCTGCGGCCATCATCTGGACAGTTGCCGTATGGTCAATCCCCGCGATGACGAACGCTGCCAAGGCAAAACCGGCAGCAAAAGCGGTCAACGACGGCGGGGCAAAATGTTACGAGTGTCATGACGATGTCAAGACCCTCAAAGAGGGGTCGAAGCACGCCAAACTTGCCTGCACGACCTGTCATGACAAGTTCGACGCCCACATGGACGATCCGGAGCAGAACAAGCCGGTCACGATCATCGACCAGCAGGTGTGCGGCAAGTGCCACAAGAACCAGATCGAAAGTTTCTACCACGTTACCCGCGATGGAGGCGCCCGCAAGGAGAAGGGTGTTCCGGCCGGCCGTTCGCCGATGCAGGACAAGCTGCTGGCCCCCTACGGATTCACCTTCGAACACAATGAGCCGCGCGGTCATGCCTTCATGGTCATCGACCAGTTTGT
>CAYSSF010000116.1:10071-12642 GCA_964433455.1 uncultured Syntrophaceae bacterium | reverse complement strand
CGTTGAAAGAGCTCGAGCGCAGAGGCCATGTGCTGAACCGCTGGGGGGCATGGAATGAAGTCGCCGGCCATGCGCACGGCATCAGCATCGATTCCGTCACCGGTGCACGCTCGGGGGGTTCCGACCCGAGAAGCGACGGCGCCGCCATCGGTTATTGACCAACGGTGAACCTACACCGGGATTTATGACAAAGCGCCACCGCTTGTTCCCCTACCCGCCTTCAGAACCGCATGATGTAATTCGGGGACTGGCCGCCAGTTCGGATCATCGTTGACACAAATCCGCTGTTCTGCTACAAAAAAGCCGCCGCTCCTATCGCAGGAGCCTGCAAGAGACAAAACGGCCGCCGGAACCGGTTTCCCGGCAACAAGAGAACTGGAGGTCGATTGGCCAGAAAAAAAGAGAACGATTCACGCGCGAGGGCGCTCCTGTGCGTCAACGCTTCGCTGGAAAAAAAGGCGAAGGCGCTCGTCATCCTGAACGTCAGTGCGATCTCCTCCTTTGCCGACTACTTCATCCTCTGCAGCGGGACATCCGACCGCCAGGTCCGGGCGATCGCAGCCGCGATCCAGGAGAGTTTGAAAAAGGCGGGGATGATGCCGCTGGGCGTCGAAGGAGAAGCCGGAGGGAAGTGGATCCTTCTGGATTACGACGACGTGATCATCCACGTCTTTCTCGAATCGGTCCGGACCTTCTATGACCTGGAACGGCTCTGGTCGGAGACGCCCCGGATGGCCGTACCCGACGAAACGGCTTCCCTGGAGGCGCTGGCGGAGGGGATGTAACCTTGCAAGAGATCCTGACCGGGATCGCCGACCTCATTTTTCCGCCCCGCTGCATTGCCTGTGGAGAACTTCTGGAGCAGCATGGTCCCCTCCCCTTCTGCCCACCCTGCATGGCGGGTATCCGTTTCATCGGCTCCCCCCTGTGCCCCCGCTGCGGGACCCCTTTTCCCGCCGCGGAAGGAGAAGACCACCTTTGCGGAAAGTGCCTCGTCACGGAAAGACCCTATGCGGTCGCACGATCGGTCGGGCGATACGAGGAAACCCTCCTGACGGCCATCCATCGGTTCAAGTACCGGGGTAAAACCGGGATCGGCGATCTGCTCGGCAGAATCATGGCCGATTTTGCAGAAAACCTGTGGGACATGAAGGTCTTCGACCGGATCCTGCCGGTTCCGCTTCACCCGAGACGACTCAGGGAACGGGGCTTTAATCAGGCGGTGATCCTGGCGCGCGGGCTCTCCAAGCGGTTTGACATCCCGCTCGATTTCACATCCCTCCGGCGGGATCTCTTCACACCGCCGCAGGTTGGCCTGGACCGAAAACAGCGGTTGGCAAATGTTCAAGGCGCATTTTCCATAAGGCATCCGGAACGGATCGCCGGCCAGCGGCTCCTCCTCGTGGATGACGTCTATACCACCGGAAGCACGCTGACCGAATGCGCCCGGGTTTTGATCCGGGCGAAGGCAGACTCCGTAGCTGTTTTTACAATGGCCCGGGCGGTTTACGATCAGGACCCGCCGCCCGAACCTGCGCCGCCTTGCATGGAATAACGCGCCGCCGCGGATTGGTTAAACGAAAGGAACGATACGGATGAGCAAGATTCTGAGTTGGGAAGCCCTGAAAACCGAGGTGGAGCGCCGCCGGCTTCAAGGGGAAAAGATCGCCTTTACGAACGGCTGCTTCGACATTCTGCATGTGGGACACGTCCGATATCTGCGGGAAGCGAGGAACAGGGGGGATCTGCTGATCCTTGCCCTCAACAGCGACGCTTCCGTACAGGCGATCAAGGGAGAAAAGCGGCCGCTTCTCCCGGAGATGGAGCGAGCCGAGGTCGTCGCATCGCTGGAAGCGGTCGATTATGTGACCCTCTTTAACGAAACCACACCGCTCCGACTCATCGAATACCTGCGGCCGGATGTTCTCGTCAAGGGGGGGGATTGGAAGGAGGATACGGTCGTGGGACGGGACGCCGTCCGGTCTTGGGGTGGAGAGGTGGTCCTCGTTCCCGTGGTCGATGGGGCGTCGACAACGAACATCATCGAGAAGGTGCTCCGCGTTTATGGACAGCCATGATGCATTCCAATTTTTTTCCTTTACAAACCCTTCATGATCATGTATGAGCAACATCCCAATTCGGTTTTTCAAGATAGAGGAGAAACGTGCTGAAAACGACCATGAAACCTGAAAAGGTGGAGTTCTTCCGCCACATGTTAAGCCGGAAGATCAATGAACTTCTGGATGAGGCGGGGAAGACCGTCTCGGAGATGACAAGCGGTGTGAAGGAGAACTACCCCGACCCCAACGACCGCGCCTCGCTCGAATCGGACCGGAATTTTCAGCTCCGGATCCGTGACCGGGAGAGGAAATTGATTCTCAAGATGCAGGAGGCCCTCAAGCGGATGGACGACGGCGTTTTCGGCATCTGCGAGGTCTGCAACGGTCTGATTTCCGAAAAAAGGCTGATGGCAAGGCCGGTGACCACCCTCTGTATCGATTGCAAGATGAAGCAGGAGAAGATGGAAAAGCTCAAGGGGGAATAAACTTCCCACCCCAAAGGCAACCCCAT
>CAYSSF010000116.1:7315-10061 GCA_964433455.1 uncultured Syntrophaceae bacterium | reverse complement strand
TGTCCCGGCGGGACGGATGGGGATTTTTTTTGACGTCCGCCTCATTATAGGGTTGCAAGGGAATATCCGTTGCAGACCCTTGAATGGGGCCGGCATTTTTTTCAGGACCTGCCGGATGTTTGTCAGGGTTGCCATTCCGATTCCCTCCGCGAAAACCTTCACCTATGCCGTCCCCGAGACGTTCGTCTCCGTCGCGGCCGTGGGAAAGCGGGTCATTGTCCCTTTCGGAAGGAAGCGCATGACCGGCTGGATCATCGAGATTCTGACCGAGACCGAATGTGATCGGACCGTCAAGGAGATCCGCGACCTCCCCGACCCCGACCCCCTCTTCGATTCGGAGGATCTCGCCCTCTACGAGTGGATCTCCCGCTATTATCTTCACCCGCTGGGAAGGGTTCTGGCGGAGATTCTCCCCGGAGGGATCGACGTGAAGAGCGACCGCTGGCTTCGCCTTGCCGAAACCAGGGTGATCGATCCATCCCCGCTCCCTGCCGGACCACAACAGATCCTGGAACGGCTGGCCTCTTTTCCGGAAGGAGTCTCTCTTCGCCGTCTGTGCCAGGCGATGGGGAAAAACGACCTGTACGGCGATCTGCGGTCGCTCGAAGCGGCGGGGCTTCTCGTCTCCGAGGAACGCATGACCCGTCCGGTGGTCCGAACGAAGAGAGGGAGATGGATCGGCATCACGGAAGCCCCCCCAGTCGGAATCAGACTCACCCCAAAGCAGTCCGCCCTCGCCGCCCTCCTCCGGGAGAAGGGTGATCTGCCCTTCTCCATCCTTGAAAACCGTTTCCGGGAGACCTCTTTTCTCCGTACCCTGGAGGCGAAAGGCATCATCCGCCTTTACGAAAAGGAACTTTTCCGGGGGGCGGGTTCCGCACCGGAGATCGGGGGAAACGGCAACGACATCATTATGAACGGGGCGCAGACTGAAGCGCTCGAAGAGATCCGGTCGCTCCTCGCCTCGGAACGCTTCTCTGCCGCTCTCCTCCACGGCGTGACGGGGAGCGGCAAGACCGAGGTCTATCTGCGGGCTGTCGATGAGGTTCTCCGGAACGGCGGCGGCGCGATCTACCTCGTCCCGGAAATCGCCCTCACCGCTCAACTTCTCTCCCGCGTCCAAAGCCGGTTTCCGGAGCGGGAGATCGCCGTCATCCACAGCGGCATCGCCCTGGGCGCACGATACGATCAGTGGAAACAGATCCGCAGCGGGGGGATCAACCTGGTCGTCGGCGCCCGGTCGGCCCTTTTCGCGCCGGTCCGGAACCTCCGATTGATCGTTGTCGACGAGGAGCACGACCCCTCCTACAAGCAGGACGACCGGCTCCGTTACAACGCCCGGGATCTGGCCCTGGTCCGTGGAAAGGCGGCGGGGGCCTTGGTCATCCTCGGCTCCGCGACGCCGGGGATCCAGACCTTTTTCCGGATGAAGGGCGGCGCTTACAGACACTTGAAGCTTCCATTCCGGATCGACGACCGGCCCCTCCCCGTTGTCGAAGTGGTCGACATGAAAACGGAAAGGGACGAACATGGCCGGACGCCGCTCCTCTCCCATTCGCTGATCGCAGCGCTGGGGGAGACCCTGGCCCAACACAAGCAGACGCTGCTGTTCCTCAACCGGCGCGGGTTCCACACCTTCCTCTTCTGCCCGGACTGCGGCCACGTGTTCACCTGCCCCGCCTGCGACCTGTCGCTGACGCACCATGCCGCCTTGGGGGTCCTGAAATGTCATCATTGTGATTTTACCTCAAAACCACCGACGATTTGTCCCGCCTGTCGGGGAAACCATGTCCGCAGCCAGGGGGCGGGAACCGAACGGGTCGAGGACGAGGTCCGAAAATTCTTTCCGGAGGCGCGGATCGCCCGGATGGACAGCGACACCACCTCCCGGAAGGGGGAAACGGAAAAGATCCTCCGGGGTCTCGACCGGAGGGAAATTGATATCCTCGTCGGCACGCAGATGATCACCAAGGGGCACGATTTCCCCGAGATCACGCTGGTAGGCGTCGTCGCCGCCGACGCCTCGATGAACATTCCCGATTTCCGGGCCGCCGAACGGACCTTCCAGCTCCTGACGCAGGTCTCCGGACGGGGCGGTCGGGGCGATCATCCGGGACGGGTCGTCATCCAGACCTTCAACCCCAACCATTATGCGATCCGCCGGGCGCAGGAACACGATTATATCGGGTTTTACGAGGATGAGTTGCCGCTGCGCAGGGAACTCGGCTACCCGCCTTTCTCCCGCCTGATCGGTCTCCATTTCTCCAGCCTGAACAAAGAGGAGGGGAAAAAGGCCGTTATGGAGATCGGGAAGAAGGCAAGGGAGATGGCCGCGACCCCCGCCGGCGGCAAGGTGGACGTGATCGGGCCGGCGGAATCTCCGCTCGCCCGGCTCCGGGGACGGTACCGCTGGCAGATGCTGCTCCGGGGAAAGGAGAGCGGTCCCCTCCATCTGCTGGCGGAGAAGCTTATCGGGGGAGCGGGACGCAATAGCCTGGAGATCCGGGTCGATGTGGATCCGGTCCATTTCATGTAGCCTTTAACAGGGACAAACCTTTATTGGGGACAGATTGAAATCTGTCCCCGTAAAATGCTTAAGGAGGTGATCGATGTCGAAACCGCGCATCCTCTTCATGGGAACGCCCGCTTTCGCCGTTCCGGCGCTCCAGGGCCTGGTACGCTGCGGCTACCCGATCATCGGCGTCGTGACGCAGCCCGACCGGCCGCAGGGGCGGGGCCGGGCAAC
>CAYSSF010000116.1:1361-7305 GCA_964433455.1 uncultured Syntrophaceae bacterium | reverse complement strand
AAGATCCTCGCCGAGAATCTGAACCTTCCGCTCCTCCAGCCGGAGAAGCTCCGGGATCCGCTCTTTCTCGATGCCTTCCGGAGGCTTGCGCCGGACATCGTCATCGTCGCCGCCTTCGGCCAAATTCTCCCCGGGGAGGTCATCCACGCTCCGCGGGAGGGGTGCATCAACATCCACCCGTCGCTGCTCCCGAAGTACCGGGGGGCGGCGCCGATCAACTGGGCCCTCATCCGCGGCGAGCCGACGACCGGGGTCACGATCATGCGGATGGACGAGGGGGTCGACTCCGGCGCGATCCTGCTCCAGCAGGAGACGCCGATCGGACCGGAGGAGACCTTCGGGGAACTCCACGACCGTCTGGCCCTCCTGGGTGCGGAAATGCTCATCAAAACCCTCGAAATGGCGGCGGCCGGAACGGTCCGGCCCAGACCGCAGGACCACAACCTGGCCACCCTCGCCCCCCGTCTGGACCGGGAAGCGGGTCTGATCCGCTGGGAGAACGATTGCCGCAAGATCGTCTCGCTGATCCGGGGACTCTCCCCCGTCCCCTGCGCCTACACAGGTCTGGATGGGAAAAAGCTCAAGGTTTTCAAGGCCGCGGCGGAACAGGCCCCCATTGCGGAGGCGCCGGGAACCATCGCCGGGGAGATGCCGGACACGCTTCGCGTAACGGCGGGGAATGGCTATGTTCTCTTGAAAGAGGTGCAGTTGGAGGGGAAGAAGCGGATGGCCGTCCGCGACTTCCTCCGCGGCTGCCGCGTTGTCCCCGGGCAGATTCTGGGTTAGATGAAAATGCCCCTCCCGGGATCCCGCCCCGTTGCGGGGGAGGAGGCATAGAGGTAATTTCCATCAGGATATCCCTCCCCCTCGACGGGGGAGGGAAAGATACAGGTGATTTTCATCCCGGTATCCTCCCCTCCGACGGGGGCAAGGGTGGGGGTGAGTTGGTTCGACAGAGGAACGAGAGATGACGGAGGAACGGAAAAAACAGAAGACTCCACGGGGCGCCGCCGTCGAGATCCTGAACCGGATCGACCAGCAGGGCGCCCATGCGGAACCGCTCCTCGACGCGCTCCTCTCCGGAACGGAGATTCGGAATCCCCAGGACCGAGGGCTTCTCACCGAGCTCGTCTACGGAACGCTCCGGATGCGGGGCCGCCTGGACTGGATCATCGCCCAACACTACCGGGGGGATTTTTCCAGCCTGGAGATCCCGGTCCGGAACATCCTCCGGACAGGAATCTACCAGCTCTTTTTCACCGACCGGATCCCCGCTTTCGCCGCGGTGAACGAGGCCGTCGGCCTTGCAAAGAAGGGCTGCCCGGCCGCCGCGGGACTGGTGAACGCCATCCTCCGAAACGTACTCCGTGAGAAGGAGCGCATCGCCTGGCCGGAGATGGCAAAGGATCCGGGCAGGGCCATCGCCGTCCTCCACTCCCACCCCCGCTGGCTGGTCGAACGCTGGCTCGACCGGTACGGCATCGACGAAACGATCGCCGTCTGCCGGGCGAACAACGGAATCCCGCCGCTCGCCATCCGCGTGAACAGCCTGAAAACATCGAGAGATAAGGCCGTCGCCGCGCTCGCCGCAGAGGGAATCACCGCCGAAACGACCCGCTTCTCCCCGGACGGCATCCTCCTCACCACGCCCGCCGCCGGCCTCCGGGAGACGGCCGCCTTCCGGGACGGCCTGATCCGGGTCCAGGACGAGGCGTCCCAACTCGTCGCCCTTCTCAGCGCGCCGCAAGCCGGCGGACAGGCGCTTGATCTCTGCGCCGGCACAGGAGGGAAAACCCTCCACATGGCCGCGCTGATGAAAAACCAGGGGAAGATCACTGCCGTGGATCTCCACCCGGAGAAACTCCGTCTGCTGGCGGCGGAGGCCGACCGACTCGGCGTCACGATCGTGGAGACCCAGCCGGGTAATGCCTCAAGAACTCCCGAGGCCTTCCGCGAAGCCTTTGACCGGGTTCTCCTCGACGCCCCCTGTTCCGGCCTCGGCACGCTCCGGAGAAACCCGGAGATCCGCTGGCGCATCACCCCGGAGGACCTCGAAAAATGCGCTCAGACCCAGCGGCGGCTGCTCCGGAGCGCGGCCCTCTGCGTGAAGCCCGGCGGCCGTCTCGTCTATACCACCTGCACCGTCACACCGGAGGAGAACGAGAATGTCGTCGCCGATTTTCTCGCCGGCCATCCCGCGTTTACCCGCATTGCACCGGAAGGGATTCCCCCGGAACTCATCGGCGCCGACGGTTTCTTCCGGACCTTCCCCCACCGCCACGGCACGGACGGCTTCTTCGGGGCGGTGTTCGTCCGCGCCTTTTCAATTCCTTGTCCGGCCTCAACTTTGGGCAGGAGTCCGAACCCCCATTCGTTGCCTTTGCAACGAACTCAAACCGGCCAGCAAGAACATAGAAATTGAGCCTTAACCTCAAATATTTCAAGATCAAGAGGTTATTAACTTCATCCAAAAACGTTAAAGCCCTTTGACGAAGATAGTAAAATATTGGGGTTGTATTCGAACAAGGGAAAGCGAAAACTAAAATCCAAGACCTACCCAGTCAATAAACCTGACCGGAATTAAACGCGTTCTTAAAGAGCGTTAGCGTATAGGCCGGCAGGTTATTTCACTGTTCCTTTCAAACCGTAATTCACATGATATCTTTCAGTTCTGCATGCTTGACTCGTAGGTGCACACAATAACCAGCATATGTCTTTTTGGGTAAGCAGTTCGGATTGAAAGGCGTTATAAAAATTCATCGTCCTCCCTTATCGACTTCAATAAACTAATCGACAGGTAGCCGATCTGTTCGATTTCATCAATAAAGCGATATTGCTTGCTATCGGGATTTGATCTCTTATTTTTTCACAAAAGTACGAAGCACCCGGATGAATCCTTTTTTATATTTGGCCCATAGTGATAATCCCGTAATGGTCTGAAAACCCCATACTCTGCTGAAGTACCGGCCATGTGGATGCCGGATCGCCGCAAATCTGATTGACTTCAGCAACGAAAAAATGATAGCCCTATGCCGTTCATCGGAGACGAAACACGAAAATAGGGGGGCGGCGGGGCTTCACCGATACCCTGCAAACGGGAGGAATCATGTTCATCGAACAGCGACAGGTCGGACAGATGGCGGTTTTCGCTTACCTGGTGGGCGATGAGGAGAGCGGCGAGGCGCTCGTGATCGATCCGGCGGAGGAGACAGACGGCCTCATCCGGGCGGCTGAGAAAAAAAAGGTCCGGATCCGTCATATCGTCAACACCCACGGCCATGTGGATCACACCGGCGGCAACGCGGACATGAAAGAGAAAACGGGCGCCACCATCATTATCCACGAGGATGACGCCGACATGCTCGTCTCCACCCCGGCGGCCATGCTGCGGATGTTCGGCGCGAAGCAATCCCCCCCGGCCGACCGTATGGTCCGGGACGGCGATCTTATCGAGGTCGGGGATATTTGTCTCCGGGTCATCCACACCCCGGGCCATTCCCCGGGGAGCATGGTTCTATTCGTGGAAGGCTACGCCTTCACCGGCGACACCCTCTTCGTGGAGGCGGTGGGGAGGAGCGACCTGCCCGGCGGTTCCGGAGAGGTGATGTTCGACTCCATCCAGCGGAAGATCTGCACCCTTCCGGACGAGACGGTGGTGCTGCCGGGACACAACTACGGGAGCATGCCAACCTCGACGATCGGCCACGAAAAGCAGTTCAACCCGTTTTTGCGCTGAGAGAGAGGCAAGGAGAGAGACCATGGGCAACCCAGGAATCATGAAAACGGATTTTCAAGGAATGACGCTCGCCAGCACGGGGAAGGTTCGCGACATCTACGCCTTCGATTCCCAGTTGCTGATCGTCGCGACCGACCGGATCTCCGCCTTCGACTTCATCATGCCGAACCCCATCCCCGGAAAGGGGGAGGTGTTGACGCGCATGTCCGCCTTCTGGTTCGATAAGATGGCGGATATCCTTCCGAATCACGTCGTCTCGACCAATCCGGATGAATATCCGGCCGTATGCGCCCCCTACCGGGATCTGCTGCAGGGCCGGAGCATGCTCGTAAAGAAGGCGAAACCGCTGCCGGTCGAGTGCATTGTGCGGGGTTACCTGAGCGGCTCCGGGTGGAAGGATTACAGCCAGGGAAAGCCTGTCTCCGGGATTGCACTTCCTGCGGGGCTCAAGGAGTCATCACGGCTGCCGGAGACCCTCTTCACCCCCTCCACAAAGGCTGCGGACGGGGAGCACGACCTGCCGATCGGTCGCGGGGAGATGGAAAGCCTCATCGGCGCGGAGCTTACCGAACAGATCATCCGGGCAAGCCTTGCCATTTATGAACGGGCGGTCGCCATTGCCGACCGGGCGGGTATCATCATCGCCGACACGAAAATGGAATTCGGCCTTCTGGATGGGGAGCTGATCATCATCGATGAACTCCTCACCCCCGACTCGTCACGGTTCTGGCCGAAGGATGATTACGAGGCGGGGCGTTCCCAGAAAAGCTTCGACAAGCAGTTCCTGCGCGATTATCTGCTCTCGATCGGCTGGAATCAGAAACCCCCTGCGCCGGAGCTCCCCGCCGAGATCGTCTCGAAGACCGGCGAAAAATATCGCGAGGCGTTGAACCGATTGGTCCGGTAAGCCCCTGGTTGACAGCCGCAGTAGGAATGATTATTTTACATTGCTCGGACGAGACAAGCAAAATCGTTTTGGAAGGAAGTCGAAAAGAGGAATGGCGTCAAAACGTTGTTACTACGAGATCTTGGGCGTTGAAAGAGGCGCCGCGGAAGATGAGATCAAAAAGAGCTATCGCAAGATCGCCATGCAATGCCATCCGGACCGCAATCCCGGAAATGTCGAGGCCGAAGAGAATTTCAAGATGGCGGCTGAGGCCTACGAGGTTCTGAGCAATCCTGAAAAAAGGGAGATCTACAACCGTTACGGTCATGAAGGCCTGAACGGCGCCGGCTACCGGGGCTTCTCCGGCTTCGAGGATATCTTTTCAAGTTTCGGCGACATCTTCGGCGACGTCTTTGGCTTCAACACGGGACGCTCCCGTTCACGAACGGCTGCCCGGGCAGGCGAAGATCTGCGTTACGACCTCCAGATCTCCTTCATGGATGCTGCCTTGGGAACAAATACCGAAATCGCGTTGGAGAAATACACCCTCTGCGGCGCATGTCAGGGATCGGGGTGCGCATCTGGGACTTCTCCTCAAATCTGCGACCGCTGCAACGGACGCGGCCAGGTGATGCAGTCCAGCGGTTTTTTCAGCATCAGTTCAACCTGCCCGAAGTGCCGGGGACAAGGGGGCGTCATTGCGACCCCCTGTAAGGAATGCTCCGGCTTGGGAAAGATCCGGATTGCGAAGACGGTCCAGCTCAAGATCCCGGCCGGCGTGGAAACGGGATCCCGTCTCCGGCTGCGGGGCGAAGGGGGGGAAGGCGAGCATGGCGGTCCGAACGGTGATCTTTACGTCTTCATCGAGGTGAAGCCCCATGAAACCTTCGAGCGAAACGGGTCCGACGTCTACTGTCGTGTTCCCGTCACCTTCGTTCAGGCCGCCCTGGGGGGGAGCGTGGAGGCGCCGACCCTGACAGGGACGGAGAAGCTGAAGATCCCCAAGGGGACACCGACCGGCAAGATCTTCCGTCTGAAGGGCAAGGGCATCGCCCATCTGCGCGGATACGGTCGCGGCGATCAGATCATCGAGACGGTGGTAACCGTACCCACGAACCTTACCAGAAAACAAGAGGAGCTGCTCCGGGAGTTTGACCGGTTAAGCAGCGAGGCGGCAACCCATTAATGAAAATGGTCCATTATTCCCAAGAGAAAGGAAAAATCATGCGGACTGCTGCAAGAGGATGGATGGCATTGCTGGTCATGGGCGCTTTTCTGATCTCCGGCTGTGCGTTGGCGCTGGTCGGCGGTGCGGCGGTGGG
>CAYSSF010000116.1:0-1351 GCA_964433455.1 uncultured Syntrophaceae bacterium | reverse complement strand
CTCGGGAACCTACTTCTATATCAACGGTGAGATGAAAACCGATTACTACTTCTCTTTCGACACGGTATGGAGCGCCTGCCAGAAAACCGTGGCGGACATGCGCGGTCTGGATGTTCTGCCCGAAAAGGAGATCGGGAAGGGAAAGATCACGGCCATGATCAATGATGAAAAGGTCCAGATGTCCATCACCTACAAGGCGAAGAACGTCACCACGGTCTCCATCCGCGTCGGCCTGATCGGGAACAAACTCTCTTCTCAGCTCATCCACGATAAGATCGGGGACAATCTGGTTAAAAGATAGACCGGTGCGGGATGATGCCGGCACGGGGTCCGCGCTGCCTGAAACATGAAGAGGGCTGATGAAGAAGAAGGTGATTGCGGGCCTGGCGCTGAGCGCCCTGCTTGTGTGGCTCTCCGTCCGCGGGATCGAGTTCCGGGGGGTGATCGACGGCTTCCGGACCATCCATTGCGGGTATCTCCTCCCCGCCGTTGCGGTGATGCTTCTGATGCAGCTTCTGCGGTCGATCCGCTGGGGATTGATCTTGAGGCCGATTGAAAAGGTCGATCAGCTCTCGCTCTTTTCGGTAACCAGCGTCGGATTTCTGGCCATCATCGCCATCCCGGCGCGCCTGGGTGAACTGGCGCGACCCTATCTGATCACGAAAAAGAGCCGGATCCCGATGAGTTCGGCGCTCGGCACGATTTTCGTGGAACGGGCGCTCGACAGCCTCACGGTCCTCATCATCGCGGTGCTCGCCCTTTTTTTCACCCCGCTGCCACCGTGGCTTATCCGTTCCAGTGTGCTGCTCCTGCTTGTGACGCTCGGCCTGTCTGCGGTGATGATCCTGATGATTGTCCGGCGTGAAGCGACCCTCCGCATCCTGGCCCCGCTTATCGGAAGGCTCCCACTGCGCTATGCCTCGGCGGTGAACCGGCTGATCGACCATTTCATCGAAGGGTTCCGGATCGTGGTCGACCCGTCGCTCCTGCTCTCCGCCACCCTGCTGTCGATCGTCATCTGGCTCGTCGACGCGCTCGCAATCTATCTGCTCTTCTTGGCCTTCGACCTCCACCTGCCGGTTGCGGCTGCCTTCATTCTGATGATTATTCTGATCATCGGGATCGCCATCCCCACGGCGCCCGGCTTTATCGGAAACTGGCACTACTTCTGTATTCTCGGCCTCGGCCTCTTCGGGATTCCGAAGACGGATGCGCTGACTTTCGCAATCGTCTATCACGCCCTCTCCATTGGGATCGTGATCCTGCTGGGGCTCATCTTCCTTCCCTTCAACCGCTTCTCCGTTTCCGATCTCCGGCGCCAATAAGTGCTGAGGACTTAGCACTTAGCATT
>CAYSSF010000115.1:8905-12718 GCA_964433455.1 uncultured Syntrophaceae bacterium | reverse complement strand
GGGCACGTCCGGATCTGTGAGGGCTGCGCACCGAAAGGTGCGCGGCTACTCGACCTATTTATTACCTATCATATGAATTGTATATTGACATCCAGGTTTTTTTATGTTTGGCTTAACCAACATTTACATAGATCTATTGATCAACGCTTGAATCCTTAATGTTAAGCCGTGAGGGTGCCATGGACGGATGATCCCAGACCACGTGTATCGGAAAGTGTTCGGGATTTTGTGTTTATTGACGTTCGCTCGGGAGAAACCGTTCACTCGACTCAGTGCAAACGAAAGAGAGATCCCAGATGAAACAGACACAGAAGCATCAAACCTGCAGATATTGCTGGCTGGATTTGGTATTACTATGTCTATCTCTTATGCTTATCCATCCACTTCTCATCCATGCTGGAATGGAAATACCGTTGGGCGCTGAGGTATTGTCAGAGCAAGCTGATCTTATCGTTACTGCCGAAGTGATAAGCCAAGGTTCATTCATCAGAGAGGATCAGATCGGCAAGCACATCCACACCGAGGTGACGCTCCGTCCCTTGGAGACGCTTAAAGGAGCTGAAACGTTCGGCAGCATCACGATAGAGATCATCGGTGGCACGTACGAGGGATGGCGAGAAGAAGTGAGTTATTCCCCGGTGTTTTCAAATGGTGAGAAGGCAGTGCTGTTTCTAAAAGGCGAACCACACCGGCTGGTTGGTGCCCGACAAGGGAAACGAACCATCCATGAAGGTGCTTTCATCATCGACGGCGTTCGAATAACACCGGCAAAGTTCATGCAAGCCATTAGAGAACACGCGGCACAGCGGTCCAAAGCACAGGAAATTACGCTGAAGTCGATCATCGAATCTCGCGGAGAAGTGCTGCGACCCAGCCCAGTTCAATCGATAACTCGCACCGCTGCTGGTGTTCTACAGACGGACGATGAAGGCCAGCAGGAATTGTCAACGAGCCCTCGCGATCTTGGTGGAGGAACCGTTCCAGAAGTCGAATTGCCACAAATCCAGAAATAGGCATTTAAGCAACGCGGAGATTATGTGCGCTCGCTAATCAAATCTAAGCCTCTCAAATTTATTCTGAGTCATCCTGCATTTTATGCGCTGCTCTTTTCGTTGATCATAATGCCCCTGGCGGCTGCGCAAGGCGCCACAGTTTCTGGAGAAAGTGGCACGGATGCATCATTCTCATCCGCCAACCAATGGGTATACACAGGCATCGCGATTTCGGGTGTGCCAGATAACGCTGTTATCCAATCAATTACCGTAGAGTGGAACGTAGACACCAACTACATCAGCGATATTGACTGGTACTGTGATAAGAACACTTCCGGATATGGCTGGTGGGAGAGCACCACCTACACCGACATGACGAAAACGGGAGACGACTGGCTCGATGGTTACTCCGAGACCTCTGCACAGTCAAGAACGATTACCAGCATCCCATCAGGAGTTAAGGTAAATGGTACATGGTACTTCAATATTGCGGACACGTACAACGACAGCAATCCTGATTGGAACAAGGGGAGGATCGACTCGTGGAAAATCACGATCACCTACTCCGTCTCCGTTCCGCCTGGCGCGCCAAGCACGCCAGACCTGGCTGCTGCTGACGACGCAGGCTACAGCAGTTCCGACAATATCACGTACCAAACAAGCGGGTTGTCTTTCTCTTGGAATGCGGCATCCGGTGCAGAGCGACACTACTACGGATGGGATACCACTACCCCAAACTCATCGTACACGACATCATTGTCCACAAACGTAGACGCACCAGCGGGCAATGGGAATCATACATTTTACGTTCGCGGATGGAACGCTGCCAGCGGTTACGGTCCCGTTTCATCGTTGACCGTGTTCATTGATCGAAATCGACCGTCAATTAGCAATCTTGACCTTCGGGACATCGACGATAGTGGTCGATACAACAATGACAACCTGACGAAGACCACACCTGTGCGATTCACGTGGACAGGAAACTCCAACGGCGGCAGCGGCATCCGCAAGTACTGGTATGGGTGGACTACCAGCGCCAATGACGCTTCCACCACGAACTCCTATGCTGACGTCTCGCCGCCATCTACTAATGGAACCTACACTTTCTATGTTGGAGCAGAAGCCGTATCCGGTTTATGGGCTTACTACCCGGATTATACGGATCAAGAAACGGTGACTTGGGATACGACACCCCCTCCTCCTCCCGTCTTTCTTAGCCCGTCCGAAGGCCAATCCATAACTGATGCTTCTCCGACGCTCGACTGGCAAGACGTGACCGGTGCCTGGAAGTATCAGGTCTACGTCAGGGAAGACGGCTTTCCTTATCTGGATTCAAGGACATCTCCTGAACTCACAACCACATCGGAATGGACAGTCTCCCCTGACCTTGGGCAAAAGTCTTGGGGTTGGCAGGTTAAAGTGTGGGACATAGCAGGGAACCAAGGCTCTTATGGAAGGAACGACACCGCTGGAGCATGGGGACATTTCACGGTTGGACTTGCGCGACCGGTTATTACCAACATTTCGCCATACAAGGCATCGGCTGGTACAGAAACGAGTGTCACGATCAGCGGTAGTAACTTTGGTGCCAGTCAAGGCTCAGGGAAAGTCGAGTTTTTCTACAGGAGCGGGGAGCCTAAAATCGAAGCCAGTATAGTGTCATGGTCAGACACGCAAATCGTCTGTAAGGTCCCGGTTGGCACGATCAACGGATACTCAGCGTCTGCCTCCAGTGGACCAGTCACGGTAACGACTACTTACGGTACAAGCGATCCATACACATTTTCTGTAACCTTTAGCTACATGGGTTCAAAATGGGTGAACCTATTTGGATCTCCCGTTGTAGGATATCGGGTCAATGAGAATACCCCTGATTGCACCAGCGAGGCAGCAGCGATCATCAACGCGTCAAACACATGGAATGCCGCAGGTGCTGCTTTCACATTCAAATATGAAGGGTCTCATGGAAACACCTCTGCAGGATGGAACTTCAGCAGTGAGATTATGTGGGCGACTCTCTCAGACCCATCCGTTATTGGAGCTGCATATTCGTGGTTCGACCCCTTTGGGATGATTACAGAGCGCGACATAGTGTTTAATGAGTCTATGACATGGAGCACAGCGGCCACTCCTGCAACTGGACGCTATGACGTTGAAACGATTGCCCTACATGAACTCGGCCACTGGCTGGCACTGCGCGACCTTTATGGTGATATCGGTGATGGACAATATGACAAAGGCAAGGTGATGTATGGGTTTGGCTCGACCGGTGCCACCAAGCGTAATCTTCTTGCCGACGACATCACAGGCATTCGCTGGATTTATGGCCTATCTTCGCTTAGGGCGGTGATTTGGGGTGCTTGGTGGTCTAGTCCTATTGACAACGACGGGGACGGCTACAAACGTTTGGCACGCCTGAACTGGGATCCAGATGTGAGTGGCGGAAGTGGATCGCTAACCGTTTACGAAAAGATCTACTGGAAGCCAAAGAATAGCAGCACTTGGAATCTGCTCGCTACTACGGCAGCGCATACGATCACCGATACCGCAACCGGCGATGCTCAGTATCGTGACATCTCTGGTGGAGATCATGATGAATATGATTGGAAGATTGAGGTGTATCGAAGCGGAAACTCAACCGCGGACTACACGAGAGACCCGTCAAACGACAGCGACTTGGACAATTATCCTATGGAGACAGATGCACAGGACAAGGCTAGCCAGACCATAGGCGCAATCACCTTCACGCCCAGCACCCTTGGGGTGGGCGGAACCACGACGGCGAGCGCCACGGCCACCTCCGGCCTTGCGGTGACCTTCA